>JBAXFO010000516.1:0-4208 GCA_037139885.1 Planctomycetota bacterium | reverse complement strand
CTTACAAGAGTCTCGACCTGGACAAAGTCGTTCACTTCGCCACCGGCGAGGTTCTTGCCGAGGTGAGCCGGGCCAACGGTGGGCTCGTCGAACGCGACATGCGGCACGCCCCGCGCGCCAGGGCTGCTCTGCGTGAGATTCCTATTAAGGAAATTCTCGGCATGGTGAAGAAGGCCGGCGAGCTTTATGCCCGGGCTGAGCTTCCTTGCGGCGATGGCACGCAAACGCCCGATCAGTTCGCTCGCCTGCAATCGGCGACGACGGGCCTGCCCGAGCACATGTGCAAGTTCAACATGGAGAAAAACGAGTTCGTGCTGGCGAACATGGATAAAATCCTCGATTCGCTCACGCGCGGGCTCGATCTCGACATTCTTTCCCGCGGCTACGGCGTCGAATCGCGTGGCGTGCCGATTAGCTACCAAGCTCAGTCGCCCGTCTTGGGCATGGTGCTCCCCAGCAATTCGCCGGGCGTTCATACGCTTTGGCTGCCCATCATTCCGATGCAGATCGGCCTGGTCTTGAAGCCCGGTCCGCAAGAGCCGTGGACGCCCTACCGCATGATGAGCGCCTTCGTGCAAGCGGGCATCCCCAAGCAGGCGATCGCCATCTATCCCGGCATGGGCGATGTCGGGGCGGCGGTGCTGCAACATTGCCCCAAGAGCCTCATCTTCGGCGGCACGGCGACCGTCGAGCAGTATAAGGGCAATCACCGCGTGCAGGCGCACGGCCCGGGCTTCTCGAAGATCATTCTGGGCGATGACGTCGTCGATCAGTGGGAGAAGTACATCGACATCATGGCCGATTCGATTTACATCAACAGCGGCCGGGGCTGCATCAATTGTTCGGGCATCTGGGTGTCGCGCCATGGCAAGAAGATCGCCGAGGCCATCGCCGCCAAGATTGGCCCGATCCAGCCGCTGCCGCCGGAAGATCCGAAGTCGGCCCTCGCCGCCTTCACCGTCGCTGGCCAGGCCGACGCCATCAACGGCCAGATCGACAACGATCTGACAGAATCGGGCGTGCACGACATGACCGCGAAGTTCGGAGCCCGGCTCGTCAAGAAGGACAAGTACGATTACCTGCGTCCGACGGTGATCTTCTGCGAAAGCCCGGAAGCGTCGATCGCGAAGAAGGAATATATGTTCCCCTTCTCGACCGTCGTTGAATGCCCCGAAGCCGATATGTTGGCGAAGATCGGCCAAACGCTCGTCTGCTCGGCGGTCACCGAGAATCCGAAGTTCCAGCGTCAACTCGCCGACGCGACGCACATCGACCGTTTGAATATTGGGCCACTCAAGACGATCGCCCTCAACTGGCTGCAACCGCACGAGGGGAACATCGTCGATTTCCTGTTCCGCAACCGGGCGTTCCAGTTCGATAAGGACATGATCAAGATTTGATTGTGACGCAGGAGAATGACAATGGCCAGCAGCCGTTTCGTGCTGCTGGCCATTGTCGTTTCATGCAAATGGCGACATTCGGTTACTCACGCCGATGACAGCGATTTCTGCTCGACGGGGCATCGACGAACGAAATCGATCACAAGTCCACTCTTTCACTTTTTCTTTTGTTTCGGTAGGATCAATCCGCAGCCCAACCGCGGATTTGTCACCGCAGATTCTGCGCAGCGAAGCATCCTCTCGAGGAGAATCTCAACGTGCCGTTGACCATTGAAATCGAACAAGAAGACGACGGTCGTTGGTTGGCGGAAGTTCCGGAACTTCCTGGGACGCTGGCTTACGGACAGACTCGCGAAGAGGCAATCGACCGCGTGCGCGTCTTGTCGTTGCGCGTCCTCGCGGATCGTTTGGATCAGGGCGAGTCGATCCCCGAAGTGAGCGGCGTGTTCGCGGTGGCTCCATGAGCCGTTGGTCAGCCGCAAACGCGCGATGAGTTCTTGCAGCATTGCTGCGGATCGGATGGTCCGTCAATACAGTCAAGCGGTTCCCACCGAATACTCGAACAGGCGGGCTGGCCGTAGCCAGAACTCCTCGTCACCGCGGGCCGATATGGTGATTGCTGAGGCGATCGAAACCGGTTTCGGTGATGAGGTAGTTATGTTCGATGCGGAGGCCGCCCAGATCGGGGACGTAGAGGCCCGGTTCGAGGGTGATGACGTCGCCGGCAAGGAGCGTCTCGTCGGCGTGGCGGACGATGTAGGGGTTTTCTGGATGGGTCAGGCCCAGGCCGTGGCCGCCGTGATGGGGGAAGTATTGGGCCATGTTCGCCGCTTCAAAAGCGGCGAGCATGGCGTCGAAGACGGACTTGCACAGGGCGCCGGCGCGGAGTTCGCGTTCGCCGGCGGCCATGGCGGCGCGAGCGTGATCGTAGAGTTTCTGCTGGGCGGGTGAGGGGTCCTGGCCGACGACGAGCGTGTTGGTGAAGTCGCTGCGGTAGCCGAACTGGACGACCGAATAATCGAGAATGAACATGTCGCCGGGCTTCAGAACGCGATTCGTCGGTGGGCCGCCGCGGCGTTCGGGGCCAGGGCAGACGGCGAAGTCGCCGTAGACAATCACCGGTCGGCCGGCGGCTTTGACGCACGCCGCAGACACCCCGGAATAGACATCGAGTTCGGTCATGCCGGGCTGGATGTTGGCCCTCGCCCAGGCGTGGCCGGCATCGGTGGCGGACATGCAGTGACGCAAGACGGCGATCTCGTCGGGGTCTTTCTGGCGGCGCAGGCGGGCGAGAGTGTTGATGAGCGTGGCCGCATAGGGGGAACCGGGGCGGTCGTGAACTTGCAGGCCATGGCGCGTGGGGTTGACGTCGCGCAGCGGAGCAAGCTGACGTGGGCCCTGGCCGGGGGTTTGGCCGTCGTACCAGGGGACGATGACCGTCTCGTCGACGTGGGCCTGCTTCACGGATTCGGGCAGGCGGTTGTCGTGCAAGAGCTTCGCATGGCCATCGGAGCGGAGCAGCAGATAGCCTAAAAAGCCGGCGCCGAGACTGATCGGATCGACCCAGAAATTCGCCAGATAAGCGAGGTGGATCGGGTCGGAGAGCAAGAGATAACCGTGGTCCGGCGGCGGGTTGAGTTCGCGCCAAAGACGTTCGCGACGCGTCCGGCAACCGACGGCGGTGAGCATGGCGGAAATCTCCGAGGGTATCTCCGAGTGAAACGACCGTTCGCGTCAACGAGCGGTTGGGGAGAATTGTATGCGGCCGGTCCATACAACGAAGAGGGTGTTAAGTTTCGGAACGGTTTCGCGGTTCGTCAAGCATGGAACCCTATCGCAACGCTCTGGGCACGGTCGATAAACGCGAAGAACGCATTCGCGGGATGTTCGGCGAAATCGCGCCGCGCTACGACCTCCTCAATCACCTCCTGAGCCTCAACGTCGATCATTATTGGCGTTGGCGGACGACGCGGCTGGTGCCGCCGCGGAATGGCTCGCCGATCCTCGATCTGTGCACCGGCACCGGGGATCTGGCCCTGGCGTACGACAAGGCGGCCAAGGGCAAAGTGCCCATTATCGGGGCCGATTTCTGCCATCAGATGCTCGAACTCGCCATCTTGAAAACGTCGCGCAAGAAGGCCTCGGATCGCATCCAGTTTCTCGAAGCCGACGCTCAGAAGCTGCCGTTTCCCGACAACCATTTTCAGATCGCGACGGTGGCGTTCGGGCTGCGGAATGTGACCGATACCGATCGCGGCATCGCCGAAATGGTCCGCGTCACCGAACCGGGCGGTCAGGTGGCCATCCTCGAATTCTCGAAGCCGCGCGGGTGGTTGTTCAAAAGGCTCTTCGCGTTTTACTTTCGATTTATTTTGCCCACGATCGGGCAGCTCGTTTCGGGAAGCCGGTCGAGCGCATATAAATACCTGCCCGAGAGCGTTCGCGAATTCGACGATGGCGACGCGCTGGCGGCACGGCTCAAGAATCACGGTTTGACCGATGTCCGCTGGCATTCGCTCACGTTCGGCGTCGCGTCGCTTTATGTGGGAACGAAACGGTGAGCGGGTCGACGACAAGCGGAGAACGACGTGGATCATTTGTTGGTGCGGGCGGCGCGGGGCGAAATGGTGGAACGGCCCCCGGTCTGGGCGATGCGTCAAGCGGGTCGCTGGGATCCGGAGTTTCACAAGCTGCGCGGCGGACTCACGTTCTTTGAGTTTTCCGAGAACGTCGAACTTTCCACCAAGTGCTCGCTGCTGCCCAAGCGTTTTGGCGTCGACGCGATCATTCTCTTTTACGATATCACCA
>JBAXFO010000515.1:0-4210 GCA_037139885.1 Planctomycetota bacterium | reverse complement strand
GCTCCAGTTCGCCCGCTGCGTGAGGAGTTCGAGGGCCCGCGGTTGCAGGTCGGGCTCCATCTGTTTGTAAGCGCCGAGCACGAGGTTCGCGACCTTGGGATCATCGAGCTTGCCCAGCGAGGAGTGCATCGTGCCACGGAAAGCGAGCGTGGCCGACTTGGGATCGTCGAGCACGCTCTTGACCGTGGTCAAAACGCCATGATCGTTGGCCGCGATGAGGGAATCGAGCGCTTTGAGGCGAATCGCCTCGGGCTGCTTGGACGATTTGAAAAGATCGCGGACCGATTGCAAACTCTCCTCATCCTTGAACGCGGCCCCAAGGAGCGTCGCCTCCATGGCGAGGGCAAGGTTCGAACCGTTTTGCATCTTCCTCACCGCAGGCAAGAGCCGGCCTTCGAGAGCCTTCAAATTTTCGCCCGCCAACTCGCCCGTCTGCACCTTGGTGTTGAGCAGGGCGAGTACCTTGGCCGCCGACTCGCGACTGCTCGGCGAGGCGCTGAGAGTTGTCACCAGCGAGGCCAACGCCTGCGGATCCTGCTTCTTCGCCCCGAGAATACGATCGACGACGCGCGGCATCAGGTTGTAAACGTTCGGCGCTTTCTCGGGATCGAGCTTTGCGACTTCTTTCAAGAAGGCGTCGCTGCGGTCTTCGAGAAGCGGGTGGAGGTTTTGCCAGACGATGTGGGGGATGAGTTTGTCGTTGCCGCAGTTGTTGAGGACGGAGATGAGGACCGGAATGGGGTCTTCAGCTTTTCGAGATGCGATGGCAACTTGCACCAAGACATCAGGGGACGAGTCAGATACGAACTCTGCCAGATACGAGCCAATCGACGTCTCGCGATTGTAGCTAAATGTCTTTGAGGCTCGGGCGCGAACTGCCCACGCACGATAGATTGGGTCCGTTCGCAAATTCAAGGCTTTGATGATAAACTCTCTTTCGAAAGCCCCGGATCCAATCAAAGTCCAAAGTGCGTGATTCTGAAAACGATTGCTGGTCGTCTTGCTTTTGACGATGTCCCACAACATCGCCACGGGATTCTTTATTCCTTTCTCAACAAGACGCTCGGCCTGTTTACCTGAGTTCCACCCCTCACGATCAATGCGCTCGCTCAGGATCCGTTGACAGGTCTCGCGAATGAAAATATTTCCGGAATCGAGTTTCTTAATGAGTTCCACGTTGTCTTCTGCTCCAAGGTTGAATTTCTCAGCCCGCGGCGTGTCCTTATACCGCACCCGATACAACCGCCCCTTGAGCCGATCGATCCCCTTCGGATCGCGGTTCGCATCTTGATAGCAGTGATACCGGTCATACCAATCGAGAATGTACAGACACCCATCGGGCCCGACCTTTTGCACGACGGGCATGAACCAGGCGTCGTTGGCGACAAGAAAATCGTTGCCCTCGCCGACGCCGAGCTTCTTGTGCTCGCCCACGAACGCGGGCTTGCCGGCGTAGGTGCTGCCGTCTTTTTCGATCGCATCGACGTTGATGCAGCCGCCGTGGATGTTGCCCATGTAGAGTTTCTTACGGTATTCTTCCGGATACGCGTCGGAGTCGAACCAGGTGATGCCGCAGTAGGCGCGGGCCTGGTGTTTGTGTTTGACGATCGATTCGATCTTCCACGTGAACGGAGGATAGGGGCCGCCCTGGCGGTGGTAGTAGCCGGTTTGGGTGAGGTGCCAGAGGTGGTCGATGACGCAGGCGGAGATGAAGGCGTCGCCGTTGTCGTTGAAGGCGATGCCCCAGGGGTTGCTGGTGCCTTCGCAGAAGAGGTCGAACTTTTTCGTACCAGGATGGATGCGGAACATGGCCGCGGTGAAGTTCCAGGTCTTGCCGTCTTGCTTGATGCTCGAGGGATTGAAGACGCCGTTGAGGCCGTAAAGATAGCCGTCGGGGCCCCAGGTGAGCGAGTTGGGCAGTTCGTGCGTATCGGCCCGGCCAAAGCCGCTGACGACGACTTGCGGTTTGCCGAGCTTCAGGTTGTCGAAATCTTCGATCGGGTAATAGAGCAGATCGGGGGCGTTCACAAGCCAAACGCCGCCATGGCCGACGGCGATGCCCGAAGGAATGTTGAGCCCTTCGATGACGGTGGTGACCTTCTTCGCCTTGCCGTCGTCGCCGATCTCGATGACCTTGACGCGATCCTGCCCCGGCCCCGCCGAGCGGCGCGGATATTCGAGACTCTCGGTGACCCAGAAGCGGCCCTTTTCATCGATGTGCATCGCCACGGGATTGATGAGATCGGGTTCGCTGGCGACGAGCTCGACCGTGAACCCCGGCGGCACGGTCATCGCCTTGATCGCATCTTGCGGCGAGAGAGCCGGGCCAGGCGGTTTCGATTGAGCATGCGGGATCACCGGTTTTTCTTGGCCGGATACCGGCAGAAAGACGTAAGTGACAAGCAGAACAACCGCCGCCAGCGAAATGGAGAGTCGCATGAGCATCGATGCACCCCATGGCAAATCAACGAGGGCAAGGCAAATGATATCAGAGGTCATTGCGTAACGCCAGCGTCGCGATTTCGGCGCTCGGCGCGCCCGCAATCGTTTTCGCACCGCGGATGTCTTCACCAAACGCCAAGAGCAGCCCGATTTTCCGCGCAGGGGAAACCGCTCCAACAATGAATCCCGCATTCTGTCGTACGCCACCCAAGCCGATCTCTTGGAGATCGAACGACACGGATCCAGGCATGTTTCATCGACCCCCAAGGGGTCGGCTTGGGCAACACACGCCTTGCCATGGGATTCGAGTGCGGATCGGGTTGGCTTCCTTCCGCCCCGGAAAACCTGGTGGCCTGGCGCCAATCTGCATTGACTCAATTCTCGAAATTCGACATCTTCTCAAGTCGATGTGGATTGCTGCGTCTATTTGGTAAGGAGCCCTCTCTCATGATTCGTACCGCATTTTTCATCCTTTCCGCTCTAGCCGTCGCCGCTTTGACCGCCCCGGCAGCTCGCGCCCAGGCCGCGGAGGAAGAAACGGTTCAGGCCGCGTCGCAGGTTCTGAAAGAAGTGATGGCGATTCCTTTAAAAGGAATTCCGCGCTCGCTCCTGGTTGAAGCTCAGGGCATTGCGATCATTCCCGGCATGATCAAGGGCGGGTTCATCGTCGGCGTCGAACACGGCAAGGGCGTCATTGTCGTCCGCGATAAGAACGGCGCCTGGCAGAGCCCCAACTTCATCACCGTCACCGGCGGCGGCATCGGCTGGCAGGCGGGCGTGCAGGCGACCGATGTCATTCTCGTCTTCCGCACCCAGTCGAGCGTGCAAAACATGATGCGCGGCAAATTCACCATCGGGGCGGATGCATCGGTCGCCGCGGGGCCCGTGGGCCGGCAGGCGTCGGCGGCCACCGATATCACGTTTAAATCGGAGATCCTCTCGTATTCGCGCAGTCGGGGATTGTTCCTGGGCGTTTCTCTCGACGGAGCGGCGCTGACGATCGACAATCGTGCGAATGCCGCGTATTACGGCCAACGCCCCGGCCAACCTGCGGGCCAATATCCGCAGTCGGCGCTGAACCTGATCATGCAGATCGCGTCGTACTCGAATCCGCAGGCGATCGGCCAGGGGGGCGATCGCGAGCAGGTTCGCCGCCAACTCGCCGAATCGTCCCAGCATTTGCAAGCGCTCGTCGATCCGCAATGGCAGCAATACTTGATGTTGCCGACGGAAGTGTATGAAGGAACGCAGCTGCCCGGGGCCCAGCAACTGGCGACGGCGCGAAGTCGTTTCCAGACGGTTGCGACCGATCCGCGTTTCCGAAGTCTGGCCGATCGGCACGAGTTTCAGGAGACGTATTCGTTGCTGAACCGGTATTTGGCTCTGACGGCCGCGGCGGGACCGGGGGGATTGAACCTGCCGCCGCCGCCGCAATAACGACCATCAACTGTAAGCTGTCGGCTGTCGGCTCGATTTAGAAAACAAGCCAACAGCTCACAGACGACAGCTCACAGCGCCGCCCCGAACTTTTGAACAGAACTCCCGCGGCTTTCCGCAGCCCGGTTGCTCGATCGCAGCCGGGCTGCCGCGTTGTCAGTTCTTCTCTTTATGCGGGTCGATGCGGATGCCGAGAGCGGCTAGGTCGACGGTTTCCATCTTTTCGGGTTCTTCGAAGTTGCCGCGTTCGAGGCCGAGTTGCAGGAAGGCCCAGAGGCCGGCCGGCTCGCCGGCGTGGTCGTAACCGTGGTCGTCGACATCGCCTTCGAGC
>JBAXFO010000514.1:0-4215 GCA_037139885.1 Planctomycetota bacterium | reverse complement strand
TCTACACCATCTCCGCTCCCCTCGTCAACGCCTGCAAAGCCCCGACCGTATGGCAGTCGTACGACATCGACTTCCAATCTCCCCGTTGCGCGGACGGCAAGAAAACCGGGCCGGCGATCGTCTCGGTCATCCACAACGGCGTCCTGATCCAGGACAAAGTGAAGATCACGACGGACAACACCCGCGCCGGAGCCGGCGGCGATCCGTGCACTCCCGGACCGCTCCTCCTGCAAGATCACGGCAATCCCGTGCAGTATCGCAATATTTGGCTCTTGCCGGTCTCGGCCGCGAAGTAGTCGTCGGGGATCAAGCCCAGCCAAGAGCGGATATCGATTCGCTCTTGGCGGGTTCCTTGGAAGAGACAAATTCGCCGGAACAATTATGCCACGCTCTTCGGCACGAACGATCTGGAACGCCGCGGTTGACGCAGTGCGGCCCGCGATTCTTTTTCGCGATCAAGCGGCGACGTGGGCGGAGTTGCGCTCCGCACCGCGCATCCTCGTTCTGGGCGCGGGCAAAGCCGGGGCGGCGATGAGCGTCGCGTTCGAAAACGCGCTCGGCGACGATCTTGAAAAAGTCACCGGCTGGGTCAACATCCCCGAGGGCACGCAGCAGACGACACGCCGCATTCATCTTCATCCGGCCCGGCCGCTCGCCAGCAATCATCCGATGGAAGCCGGCGTCGCAGGCAGCCGGGAAATCTTGCGGCTGGCTCGGGAAGCAGGGCCGGACGACGTGGCGGTCTGTTTATGGTCGGGGGGCGGTTCGGCGCTTTTGCCCGCGCCCGTGGCGGGGATCACCCTGGCCGACAAACAAGCCGTGACCAAATTGCTCCATGCGTGCGGCGCGACCATCAACGAGATGAACGCCGTCCGCAAACACTTGAGCGCCATCAAAGGAGGCCGGCTCGCCGAGGCGTTTGCCGGCAGGAGGCTCATCAGCCTCGTCATCTCCGATGTCGTCGGCGATCCGCTCGATGTCATCGCGTCCGGCCCGACCGCACCCGATCCGACGACTTTCGCCGACGTCTGGGCCATCCTCGAACGCTTCGATCTCATCTCACGAATACCCGCTGCGGTCGCTCAACATCTGCGCCGCGGCTGCGCGAGCGAAATCACGGAAACGCCCAAGGCGATCGCGCCGCGCGTGACCAATCAAATCCTCGGCAACAACGCCCTCGCCTTGCAAGCCGCCGCAGCGACAGCCGCCCGGCTCGGCTATCGCGTCGTGAATCTCGGTTCTTTTATCGAAGGGGAAACAAGCGCCGTGGCGACGGCGTTCGCCGGCATCGTCACGAGCGTCCGCCGCGACAACGTGCCCCATGCCCCGCCGGTCTGCATCCTTTCGGGCGGCGAAACGACCGTCACTTTGCCGGAAAGTCACGGCCGCGGCGGGCGAAACCAGGAGTTCGCTCTGGCCATGCTCGACAAACTGAGCCCCGATGGCCTCTCCGGAGTCGCCATCGTTTGCGGCGGCACCGACGGCGAGGATGGCCCCACCGACGCCGCCGGCGCCCTCGTCGATGTGAGTTCCTTCGCGCGGGCGGCCGCCCTCGGATTGTCGCCGCGCGAAAGCTTGCTCCGCCACGACGCGTACCCGTTCTTCCAGGCGCTCGGCGATCTCGTCATCACCGGCCCCACCGGCACGAACGTGATGGATATCCGCGTCATGCTCATCGACAATCCTTAGGACGTTCCTGGGGTCTACCACGCATCGATTTTCGGCGTCACATCCGGCTCGATCTGAAAACTATCCGCCAGCTTGTTCATCTGATTAAAGAGCCCGATGACGGCCAACATCTCGCCGTATTGCTCCTTCGTCATCCCGAGTTTCTGCGCGGCGGCGGTGTGCGAATTCACGCAGTAACGGCAACTGTTCGTCACCGACACCGCGACCGCGATCATCTCTTTCGTCAAAAGATCCAGCTTGCCCGGCTGCATGATCGCCTTGAGCCGGCTCCAGCAAAGTTCGAGATGCTCCGGATGATTCGCCAGGGCCCGCCAAATGGCAGGCACCCACGTAATCTTCTTGGTCGTCTTGATATCCTCGAACACGCTTTTGACCCGCGGATCGGTCGTCGCTTCATCCACCAATGGTACGGTCGGCATCGGTCGTCTCCGTTGAAGAAATCGGTTGGTTCGGAGCTTGGCGTGGATCCGGAGCGCCAAAGTCGACGCGGGGCCCAGCCGGCAAACTTGCAAACATTCTAGACATGCTGCGACGCCTCGCGGATACTGGAACCAGCGATAATTGTCATCGATTTTGTTGGCCCCAGGAGAGTTGCCGATGCGTTGTTTTTTCGCCATGGCGCTTGTAGGCGTGGTCTGCCTGAACGGGCAGGCCCAGGACAAGCGTCCCGATCCGACCGTCGCCAATATGGCGTACGGCTCCCATGAACGGCAAGCGCTCGATTTCTGGCAGGCGAAGGCGGAGAAGCCGACGCCCCTCGTTCTTTACATTCACGGCGGCGGCTGGCAGGCGGGGGACAAGAATTCGCTGAACGCCGCCGCTCTGAAGCAGTTCCTCGACGCAGGCATTTCCGTCGCCGCCATCAACTATCGCTACACCAGTCAGGCAGCGGCGGACAAAGTCGAGCCCCCCGTCAAAGCGCCGCTGCACGATGCCGCTCGCGCCTTGCAAACGATTCGTTCGAAGTCGTCCGAGTGGAACCTCGACAAAAAACGCGTCGGAGCCACCGGCGGTTCGGCCGGCGCTTGCTCGTCGCTGTGGCTGGCCTTCCACGACGACATGGCCGATCCCAAAAGCTCCGATCCCATCGCCCGCGAATCGACCCGCCTCACCTGCGCGGCCGTCAACGGCGCCCAGGTCTCGCTCGATCCCAAAGAACTCCGCGAGTGGATCCCCAACTACGGTTATGGCGCTCACGCGTTTGGCCTGAAAAATCTCGATCAAGTCATGGAAAAGCGCAACGACATCATGCCCTGGATTAAGGAATATTCCCCGATCGAACACCTGACCAAAGACGATCCCGCCATCCTCTTGGCGTATGGCAAGCAAGAGACTCCCCCGACCGTCGGCAGCAAGCAGAAGGACCCGACCCACTCCGGCGTCATGGGCGTCAAACTCGCCGAACGCTGCAAAGCCGTCGGCGTGGAATGCATCCTCATCCATCAGGACCAGACCAACCCGCAATACAAAGGCACGACCGACTTTCTCATCGATCGCCTGAAGAGCAAGTAAATAATCTCTCCATCCCCAGCGCCCGCCGTCGCGGTTCTCCATGACAGGCGGGCGATAGGGGCCTAGGAAGCTCGGCTTCGATACCAAAAACTATTCGACACAGAAAGGGCAGGTCGAACGTTCGACCGCGTTCGTCGGCGTCAAGCAGACGACGCCGCGAATGACGGTCCAGACGCCCATGGCGATGAGGGCGAACGCAGCCGCGTGATAGAGGCGACGACGCCGATTGACCGTCAGAAGAGAACCGCTCAAGCCGGCGACCGCCAAAGCAGGAACAGTTCCCAGACCGAACAAGAGCATGACCGCCGCGCCCGGCGCGACGCCGTTTGCGCTCGCGGCCAAAGCCAAGTACGCATAGACGAGGCCGCAGGGCAAAAAGCCGTTCCAAACGCCGGCGGCGAAGACCGCTCCGAAACTCGGCGCTCGCAGCAGCGAGCCGAACGAGATCATCGGGCACGATTTGTGCGGCGTGGGCAGACGCGGCAACCAATTGAGGGACCAGCATCCCTCCAAGATCAACAGCGCCCCGGCCACGAGGGACAAGATCGCCTGGGCGTTGACGAGCATTCGCGTCTCGATTCCCAAGCGCCAGCCGGCGAACCCTGCAACCGCTCCCGCAAACATGTAGACCGAGATGCGCCCCGCGGCATAGACGAATTGACGGGCGAGATTTTTTCGCCAATTCGTCGCGTTGGCGCCCAGCGTCACGACGAAGCCGCCGCACATTCCCAGGCAGTGCGCCGAACCGAGCAAACCGCCGACCACGAGCAACAAGGCCTGCAAGGGAGAATCCCACGTCATCGGAAGCGTGCCTCTGCGAGGGGAGCGGCCAACGCTGGTTCCGGCGCCGGGAGGGTCGGCGTCAACTGCGACGGAGCGCTTGCGATGCGGCTATTGGACGCCAACCGCACGGAGTTGGCCACGACGAACAAGCTACTGACTGTCATGACCGCGGCAGCGACGGCGGGGTTCAACGCGCCGGTGCACGCCATGCCGATGCCGACGATGTTATAC
>JBAXFO010000513.1:0-4217 GCA_037139885.1 Planctomycetota bacterium | reverse complement strand
CCGCGCGCCATGGAAGACCTCATGTGTCCCAAATTTTCGCCCGCGGAATTCGAAGACGCTCTCGCCCGGATGAAATCCGAACGCGAGGCTCTCGCCCGCGACCGGAAGTCGACGGATGCCAAACGCGTCATCGTGCAGAACCGTGCCGCCGAGCCCGACCTGCGGAACATCCACAACAAGCTGAAGAAGGCCCTCGACTTCCTTCAAGAAGAACGCGACGCCCCCGCTGCCACGGAACCGCCGCCGGCGCTGGTCAAGATTCCCGCAAAGCCCCCCGAGCCCAAGGCCAAGGACGACACCCACGATGCCGGCCCCACGACGGTCGCGAAAATCCCCGTCGATCTGACAACGGTCGATCCCGTCGCCCTCGGTCAGATGCTCATGCGCTCGGGCAAATACGAACAATCGCTCGAAGCGTTTCGCAAGGTCGACCTGCAAGGGAAGAAGTCGATCGAACGGATGCCCATCGTCTACTTGACCGCGTCGTGCCTCCTGCGCCTCGACAAAGTCGACGAGGCGATTCCGCTCCTGCGCGATGTCGCCAATTCCCGCGGCGACGAAAACATGGCCGCCTACGCCCAGTGGCAGCTCGAACTGCTCCGCTGGAAGCGCGACATCAACGACCGCCTCGTCGACATTCGCACCCGCCGGGCCGCGCTGGAGAAGAAGTCATGAGCGACCCGCTCGAGCAACGATTGATCGCAGCGTATGAATTGCAACGGCTGGCATACGCCCGCGCCCTCGAACTTGTCGCCCACCAAGGGCAAGAGTTGCGACACGACTTCGATAACCTCGGTTGGACGGAGCAATTGACCGGGCTCCTGGCCGACGTCGCCGACATCGACCGTTCGATCGCCGCCGACAAACGCCTCTGGCAGGCCACCGGACGTTCCCCCGGCCCGCAGATGAAGAAACTGCTCGATGACCTGGGAACGAGCATTCGCGAACTGTCCGCCCGGATCGATCCGCTCATTGCCGACCTGCGCGAACGCCGCCAGCGGTTGTTGCCGGAAATCGACCTCGTCGGCCGGCAGCAGCAAATGCTGAGCGCCTATGCCGCCAGCGCCAGAACGTGATTCCGTGGGGCAAGCGGACCGCTTGCCGAGTGAGGACCTGAAACCATGCGCGACCCTGCTTTGACGCTGGGCCCGACGAAACCGGCCATCGGCACGACCGCCGCCACGCCGGGGTTGCACGCGTTCGATCCCGATGCCGCCGACGATGCCGGTGAACGCTTCGAACTGGCCGATCCGCTGCACGGTTCGTCGCGCGATCTGATTGCGAATTCGCCCGGCTTGCTCGATGTCATTCGCAAGGCCCAGAGCGTCGCCCGCAGTAAAGTTCCCGTACTCATTCAAGGCGAGAGCGGCACCGGCAAGGAACTCCTCGCCCGACTCGTGCACGACAAGAGCCCCCGCAAGATCCGCCGCTTCGTGCAAGTGAACTGTGCCGCCTTCTCCGAGAACCTCGTCGAAAGCGAGCTCTTCGGCCACGAACGCGGCGCCTTCACCGGAGCCGATCAACGCCACGCCGGCTATTTCGAACGGGCCGACAAGGGCAGCTTGCTCCTCGACGAAATCGGCGAAATGCCGCACAAGCTGCAAGCGAAACTGCTGCGCGTTCTGGAAGAGGAAGCGTTCGAACGCGTCGGCGGCGAGACGGCAATCAAGGTCGACGTCCGCGTGATCGCCACCACGAACCGCGATCTCGAACAGGAAGTCGCCCGCGGCGATTTTCGGCGCGACCTGTTCTATCGGCTCAACGCCATCGCCCTGGTCGTGCCGCCCTTGCGCACCCGGCCGCAAGATCTCGCCCCCCTCGCGCACTATTTCATCGCGCGCTTCGGCGATCAAGGCGATCCGTGCGTCACTGCGATTGCGACGAAGGCGATCGACTTGCTGCGTAGCTATTCCTGGCCCGGCAACGTGCGTCAGCTACGCAATGTGATTCATTACGCCTGCGTGCTCGCTCACGATGGCCGCATCGAGGCGACCGACCTGCCGGCCCTGCGCGAATCGAGCGAAGCGCCCGCGACATCGGCCAAGCTGCAAACGCTCGCCGAGATCGAACGGCAACGCATTCTCGAAACGCTCCGCGATGTGGGCGGCAACAAAACCGCGGCCGCGTTCCGCCTCGGCGTCACCGTCCGCACGCTGCAGAACAAACTGAAACGCTACCGCGACGAAGCGGCCGCATGACAAGACACGCGACGCGAAGTCGCACCCGACGGCTTCACCCTCTCTAGCACGAACTGGAAAGGGTGAAACGAACGCCCGAACGCTTGATGAGGAGCAACCGGCGACCGCTCTCACTCAGCTGGAACCCGAGCGAGAGATTCGTCCAAGCGCCAAAGTCGAAAGCATTCGGGCATCCGAAACCTTCAGCACGAACTGAAGGATTCGGAAAGACGCCAAGCGCGTCGTCTCGACACGAACGAAGGCTCTTTCTCACTGGAACCCGAGGAGGAGAACCGCACGCCGTGGCGATTCGAAGCCCTGGTTATTCCTCCTCCTCCAGCACGAACTGGAGGAGGAGGCCTTATTCCGTGGCGGCAAGTTTTTGAACTTGCCGGTGTTTGTTTTGAAGTGATGCGAACACCCTCGGCCCGAATTGTGGCAAGTTAAAAAACTCGCCACTATGAGCGCGCGAAAGCACCCCTCCTTCCCAGCACGAACTGGAAAGGAAGGGCCTCTCGCTTCAACTGGAACCCGACGAAGGAAAGTTGTTGGGCAAGAACGGAGTCTGTCAAGATTTACGGATAGGGGAAACCCTATCACATTATCCAACAAGAACCGGCGACTCACCAATTTTCTTGATAGGGGAGTGGCCGCGTTCGCGCGTCCACTCTCGTCATAACCCTCACAATCCTATCACACGTTAGAACGCTCCGCAACCGAAAATTCGCTGAATCCGTAAGAGTCGTCATGACGATGACGTTGGCATGAGCATCACGACCGAACGCATGGATCTGATGGCCCGCCTTCTCGATGTCGCCGCCATGCGCCACGACGTCATCGCCCAGAACGTTGCCAACGTCAACACCCCCGGCTACACGACCCTCGAGGTCAGCTTCGAAGACGCCCTCAAGGAATCGCTTGCCGGGAACTCAAAGGCCAGCAACGCGAAAGCGGAAATGGTCGAAGGAACCGGCGGCGTCCCCCGCGAAGACGGCAACAACGTCGACATCGATATGGAAATGGCCCGGCTGCAAAAAAACGCCCTGTACTTTAAAGTCTATACGCAGATTATGGCGAACGATCTCGCCCAGTATCGCTCGGCCATCACGGGACGATAGCCGACATCGCTCACGGAGGACAACCATGGGTTTCGACAATCTCCTCGTCGCCGGCAACATCAGCGCCTCCGGCATGTCCGCCGAACGCCTGCGCATGGAAGTCATCGCCAACAACATCGCCAACTCGCTCAGCACTCGCGGCGCCAGCGGCGGCGCGTATCGCCGGCAAGATGTCGTGTTCGAATCGATCGTCAACGACCAGGCCCAAAACGCCACCGGCCCCACTTCCGGCCTCGGCGGCGTCCGCGTGGTTGAGGTCGTCGACGATCCTTCCGAAATGCCCCGCATCCACGACGCCGGCCATCCCGACGCCGACGAATCCGGCTTCGTCACTATGCCGAACGTCTCGGTGCCGATCGAAATGGTCAACCTCATGACCGCCTCCCGGGCTTACGAGGCGAACTTGAAAGTCCTGCAATCGCTGCGTCAGCAGATGGAACAAACGTTGTCGCTGATCAGGTATTAACGTGGTGAACTCGGTCTCACAAATTGGTTCGATGCCCGCCGCCCTGGCCGAGGCGCCAATGCGTGCGCCGGCGACCGGCGGGTCGCCGTTTGCCGCGGTGATCGACAGCGTGCTCGGCGGCGCCAACGCCAGCCGAACCGCCTCGGAAGCCGCGATTCACGATCTCGCCACCGGCCGCACCGACAATTTGCACGACGTGATGCTGCAAGTGGCCCAGGCCGATTTGTCGTTCCGCCTCGTGCTCGAAATTCGCAATCGTTTGACCGACGCGTATCAGGAAGTGATGAAGATGCAGATTTGATGTTTAGCCGTCGCTCACGGAGCGACGCGGCCTTGTGCCAACTAATGCTTCGTTTTTCGTCGCAACCTGCCCGCGCCGCTCCGTGAGCGGCGGCTAAACGGGTCACTGAAAGAAGTTCATGGACGCATTCTTACAACAGGCACGTAGCCTCTGGA
>JBAXFO010000512.1:0-4217 GCA_037139885.1 Planctomycetota bacterium | reverse complement strand
GTTGGTCGGGGGTTGACGGTAGGCGAAATCGGGCAACGTCACACGCGGCAGACGCTGGCCGATCTGGCGTTCGATATCCGCAAGCGACCCCTCTTCGCCGGGCGAGACGAGCACGAACGCATCGCCTTCGGCCTTCGCGCGGGCGGTGCGGCCGATGCGGTGAACGTAGTCCTCGGGGACATCCGGGACATCATAGCTGATCACGTGCGTGATGTGATCGACGTCGAGTCCGCGGGCGGCGATGTTGGTGGCCACGAGCACCTGGAAGTCGCCGCGGCGAAAGCCTTCCATGGCGCGGGTACGCTGGGCTTGCGTGCGATTGCTGTGCAGTTCCGCCACTTTAAAACCGTCCGCTTCGATGACGCGGGTCAACTTTTTCGCCGAGTGTTTCGTGCGGGTGAAGACCAGCAGCGAGGGCATCTCGGCCTCGCGGAGCAAATGCCGCAGGAGGGCGGTTTTCAGATGATCGGCGACGGGATAGGCCGCCTGGGTGATGCCGACGGCGACGGCGGTGCGGCGGCCGATTTGAATGCTGGCGGGGTTACGCAAAATCTCGCGGGCCAGGGTCGCGATGACGGGGGGCATGGTCGCTGAAAACAGCAGCGTCTGCTTGCGCGCGGGCAAGCGGGTGATGATGCGTTTGATGTCGGGAAGAAAGCCCATGTCGAACATGCGGTCCGCTTCATCGAGGACGAGCGTGCTGATGCGGGCGAAGGGGGGTTGCAATGTGCGCATGTGATCGATGAGTCGGCCGGTGGTGGCCACGAGGATATCGACGTTGCCGCGAAGCATGCGGTCTTGGCGATCGATCGACGCGCCGCCGACGACGAGCCCGACGCGGATCGGCGTTCCTTCGATGAAGCCCTGGCAGACCGATTCGATCTGCTGGGCGAGCTCGCGGGTGGGCGTGATGATGAGGACGCGGGGCGTGCCGCGGGGTTGGCCGAGAAGCTGATGGATGATGGGAAGCAGAAACGCAGCGGTCTTGCCGGTGCCGGTTTGGGCGGTGGCGATGACGTCGCGGCCCGTGAGGACGGCGGGGATCGCTTCCGCCTGAATGGGGGTCGGTTCGGTGAAATGCAGGCGTTTGGTGGCCTGCACGAGTTGCGGGTGAAGTCCGAGCGATTTGAACGGCATCGAGAGTCTCCTTAGGGTTTGTGGGCCGCGGTCCTGAGCATCGCCAGGATCTTCTCCCGCCCCATATGCCGGAGAGTCGTCGCATTGCGCCGGGGAATATCGAGCAAATCGATCGCCCCGTCCGCGACCTTCGAGACGCTTTCTTCGCGCAAGAGGTGCAGCATGGGGTAAGGCGAACGATTGGTGAAGTTTTCAACGGCGTCAACATCCGCATCCGCGAACTGAAACTGGGGATGAAAGCTCGCGATTTGGATGACGCCGATCAGGCCTTTCGTTTTGACGAGCCGCTCGGCGACGCTGAGGAAGTCGCAGTAGTCGGAAAATCTCGTGAGAGCGTGCGGGTGAATGAGGATAGTGGTCTCGACAACGCCGATCGGGCTGGCGGCGAGGAAGGACAATTCTTCGGCCAGCGCGGTGCGAAGGTCTTCGGCGTCGTCCGCCATGGTGACGACATAGCGAATGAGGTCGCCCTGAAAGACGCGCTGGGCGAACGGGCACAGGTTGAGGCCGATGACGACAGACGAGATCCAGCGCCGGGTCGCGTCAATGATCGCTTGAGAGCCGCTCACACTTTCGACTTGCGCGCCGGCTTCGGCGGCGGGGGAGCGGCCTTGAGCGCGAGCTTGGGGATGCCGAGATCTTCGTGAAGTTGATGGAGGCCGGCACGGAACTCCGCATCCAACTTGCGCGCCTCGGGGCAGGCTTCCAGTTCGCGCAGAATCGATTGCACCACGCGGGCGATCTCGTCGCCATAGCGGCTTGCGTTCGTTTCGCGGAAGCGTTGGTAGAGTTCGGTCAGCTTACCGATAGCGGTGTCGACGAAGAGTTTCCGCTGCTCGGTGAGGGCCGTGGGTACGATGGCGGCTTGAAGGGCCGTGAGGTGCGTTTGAATCATGTCGTGCATACTGGCTCCGTTCTATTCTCCAATTTTAGTTGAAACGGGGCGCAAGTGCGAGCGATCTTTTCCAAAGGGCGTATTTTGTTCGCGGGTCTGCGGCGGCGGAGCGCTGCCGTGAGAACGAATTTCGATTCGCGCCATGCGGAAAGCGGACTTGACGACTCGTAGGTCCCGCGTTATGGTCCGCGGCCTCTGCGGGTGATTCTCGATTCCGCGGGCGCAGCCGGGGGGCTCGGCGTTCGCGACGGCGTCTTTCTCGTCTCGGGAAGGGGACACACATGGCTCTCAGGAAAACAACCGGTTGGACTCAGGCGCTTTCCGCCGCTTTGGCGAATTGGGGTCGCGCCGGCGTCGTCAGCATCGCCGCCCTGAGCGTTTGCAACGTCTCGCGAGCTCAGGCGCCGGCCAGCGCCGCTGCGGGCGAGGTGACGCGCAGCTTCCTGAACAATCCGCTGATCCATCTGCCGATCGAGATCGAAGACAACTACCGCACCCAGATCAACGGTCTGGTTCTCTACGCCAAGGAAGGGGCCAATGGCGCCTGGTCCATTCGCGACAAGGCGGCTCCCCTGCAAACCTCGTTTACGTTCAAAGCTCCTCGCGACGCCGAGTATTGGTTCCGCATCGTCGCCATCGATAAGCAAGGCCGCTCGCATCCGGACGATCTTGCGAAGGATCCGCAAGACGCGGTGGTGGTCGTCGTCGATACGTTGGCGCCGGGTTTGGACGTCGCCTATCTGGGGAACGCTCCGGAAGGACAAATCCTGCAGTGCGACATTCGCGACGCGAACCCCGACATCTTCAAGATGCGTTTCTATTACCAGACGCGCGACAACGTTTGGCGGACCCTCGAATCGCTCCCCGACCAACCGAACACGTATGTCGTTCCTGCGCAGGCGGCTTTGACGAACTTCATTCGCGTCGTCGCCGTCGATCTCGCCGGCAACACGACGGCGCGAACCATGAACCTTTCGGAGTTGGCCGCTACCGCTCCGAAAACCCGGCCCGCGCCCGCGCCGACTCCCGCCGTGCAGCAAGCGGCGAATCCGGCTCCCGTCGCCATGCCGCAAGCTTTGGCGTCGACGGCTCCGACACCGGAAATCATGCCGCAAGCCGCGCCTCAAGCGATGCCTCAAGTGATTCCCCAGGCGATGCCGCAGGTGGCCGCCACGTTGCCCACGCCGGCGCCGACGACGCGAGCGACCATGATTGCGTCGCCTGCGATCGCGTCGCCTGTGATTGTCGACGCGCCCGTCCTCGATGAACCGCGCGTGCCGCAACCGCAACCGATCAACCTGATCCCGAACGCCAGCAAGACGCCGGTCGCCCCCGTCATGGCGAGCAGCGGACCGAGCCTCGACATGCCGCCGTCGATCAAGCCGGCGACCGCCGTCGTCGAATCGACATCGGGCACGCTCGCGAAACCGGCTCCCATGCCCAATCTGCAACTCGTCGGCACGACGCAAGTGTTCCTCAACTACGCCGTCGAAAACGTCGGTGTCAGCGGCGTCGGCAAGATGCAAATTTACGCCACCCGCGATCGCGGCCAGAGCTGGCAGAAGGTCGGCGAAGAAAATCAGGGCAAGAATCCCGCCGAGGTGAATCTCCCCGGCGAAGGCGTCTACGGCCTCAAGTCGATCGTCAGCAATGGCCGCGGCTTCGGCGCTCAGCCTCCCCAGGCCGGCGATCCCGCCGACTGGTGGATCGAAGTCGACACCACCAAGCCGAAAGTCGCGATCACCGGCATCCGTCCCGGCGACGCCCATGAAGCGGGCAGCGTCCATATCTTCTGGCAAGCCGAAGACAAAAACCTCAACGCCGAAGCGATCGAACTCTATTACGCCCCGAGCCGGGAAGGCCCCTGGGCGCCGATCGGCAAAAATCTAAAGAACACCGGCTCCCATCGCTGGATGCCCCCGGCCGAAGCCGGCGCCCATGCGTTCATCCGCCTGCTGGCCCGCGACAAAGCCGGCAACATCGGCCTGAGTGAAACGACGCAACCCATCCCGCTCGATGACCTGTCGCGGCCGCGGATCCGGTTGATAACCGTGACGCCATCTCCCGCGACCTCGTCCAGTTCGAACGGGAACGGCGTCATTCAACCGGTCCAAGCCACGAACTCGGCCGCCGACGCCGCGTACCGCATGCCGCCCGCGCAGCATACGACGTCGAGCCTCGGCGT
>JBAXFO010000511.1:0-4230 GCA_037139885.1 Planctomycetota bacterium | reverse complement strand
TACCCTCGCTCACGCGTCGGGCTACCTCAGCCGAGTCGAGCTCACTTATTTAGAAGCGAAACTCGAAGCCTGCATTGATGCCATGGGCGAAGTAATCGGTGTGCACCGCGTTGACCGCCGGCAACGCGGCTCCCGTCACCGGGCCGCGGAAGGGGAGCTGCGTGGCGTTGACCCTTGGATCCATCAAGTCGCCCGGGCAAAGAATGCGGTTCCAGTAAAGCAGGCTGTAGCCCAGCGAAACGGTGGCCCGATCGGTGATGTTCAAACGCATGTTCGTGCCGATTTCGGGAACGAGTGAAACGCGGTACGTCGAATGATAGCCGGAGTTGCTCGGCAACACTTGCACCGGGCCTGGAACCAATCCCGGCAGCACGGCATTGCCGACAAGCGGAGCGCCGACGAAGTTGTTCGCAAGGTTGGTCTCGCCGACGGCAAGTTTGCCGAAGGCCGACAAGGAGCCGCGTGCGCTGGTGACTTCGAGGCGTTGGCCGAGTTGGACGCCATAAAACTGGTTGCGCGTCGTGAGCGAGTTTTGTCCGAAGGCGACGACGCTTGGGTCGCTGACCAGAGACTGGGTGTTGCGCAAAACGATCTCGTCTTGCAGCTGGAGATAGCGAAAGCCGGCAAGGAGGCCGAGCTGGACGCGGCAATGGGCGTAATCGTTGGCGAGCACATTGGCGATGGCGTTCGCTTCGCAGCCCCAGAGATGGCTGGTTCCCGTGGCCGCGACCGACCCGTTCACGACGCCGGGGATGGTGAACGGTAGGGCTTGATTCGTGCCGTTGGGGGCGATGTAAGGAATATATGTCGCCGGGGAACCGGGTTGAGTTTGGTAGCCCTGATGCGACGCGACGGTTTCGAGAGCGAAGCCTTCCGCTTCGACGGCGAAGATCCCGTCGGCGCTGCGTAGGCCGACGCGAGGACGCAGGCCCGACGCGCCGCTGAATTCGAAGCGGCTGGCTCCAGCGAGCAGACTTGTTCCCGGTTGACCGAATGCGCCGGGCACAGCGTCGGCGGGCGCTCCGCCGGTGAGCGTCGGCACTTTCAAACAAACCGGCTTCATCCACCAGAGCAAATAATCGAGCGACGTATAAATGCCTCCCATGGCGGGACTGGCGTCGCTCCAGGCTGGCGAAGGAGGGGCGGATTCTGGCGGCAGAGCGGGATGTTGACCGAAGGCGAAGGTGGCGCCGAACCAGGCCGCCATGCCGAGGAAGAATCGACGGACTTCCATGCCAATCTCCAGAGGGAGAAGTTGAACCGGAATCGTAACCTGCGAGGTCTTCCTTCAGTATCGGCCGAAAGATGCGTATTTCGTGAGGGAATTGTCGGATTTGCGGGGGTGCGTCAGACCAGTGGCGACGGCGAACGGCCCGGATGCGACCTTGTGATGAAGATATCGTGTAGGCCGTCCGCTTCACATTGCGGATCGCCAACCTTCGATTAACATAACGAGAGGTTGTTCGACCGACGTTTCTCGGATGGGAGTCGATAGATGAGTCGCCATCGCCGCCCATGGTCTGCGGGGTTCACGCTCGTCGAACTTTTGGTGGTCATCGCGATTATCGCGATCTTGATTGGACTGCTCGTGCCGGCGGTGCAAAAGGTGCGCGAGGCGGCCAATCGGGCGACGTGCTCGAACAACCTCAAGCAGATGTGCCTCGCGGTTCATTCGTTCGAGAGTTCGAATCGTTATTTGCCGCCGGGGACCGTCAACGATTCGACGCCATCGCTCGCCGCCTTTCCCAACGGCGCGCGCGGCTGTCATCCGTTTTTATTGCCCTTTATGGAGCAAGCGACCGTTTTCAGCCTGTTCAATTTTGGAACGGTCGGCGGGCCCAAAATGCACTGGAATGACCCCGCGAACCAGGCGGCTTATCAGTCGCGGATCCCGTCGTTTCAGTGTCCGTCGGTCGGCGGAACTCGAACGTATAGCAGTTCCGACCATGGCAACCCCTACACCGACGCCAGCTTGTCCGACTATCACGCTCTCAACGGCGTGGTCTTCGGAGGCAGCAACAACGCCGTCGGGAAGGGGCTTGTGCCGTTTACCTATACCCAAAGGACAGCCCGCGGCGTTCTGGCCACGCCCTACGCCGGCGGAATGCGTAACCGTCTACGGGAGATTCGCGACGGAACATCCAACACCTTGATGTTCACCGAGCGAGCCGGCGGACCTGAGGTCTACAAGATGGGGCGGCCGACCGGAACCAAACTGACGGACTCGGCCTGGGCTCAAGACGGCAGCAGCTTCAACATCGCCGGCACCGATGCCGGGGAACAGGGGGGCGGGCCCTGCGCCGTCAATTGCACGAACAAGAACGAGATCTATTCGTTTCATTCGGGCGGCGCGTTCGTGGGCTTCGCCGATGGCTCGGTTCGCTTTCTTGAGCAAGCGATTGATATTAAGTATGTTTACTCTTTGGTGACCCGTGCCGCGGACGATCCCTTGCCTCCCTTGGGCGTGAATTGAATCTTCGCCTTGCACATCGCCGCGCCGCAAGTTATTTTCATAACATATCGGAAGGTCTGCCTCTCCAAGGCTTATTGAAGAATCTGTGAAAGATTCGAATGCGATCCGCGAAGGTCGTGCTAATAGTCGATGAACCGATTGCAGGTTCGTCATTCTCGATTAGCATGGTCATTGCACGATCGATTTTCGAATGTTCGCACTCCTTGGAGTCGGCTCATGAACGGACGATTTTCACGCCCTCGTTTCCGTGCGGGCTTCACCCTCGTCGAACTGCTGGTGGTGATCGCGATCATCGCCATCTTGATTGGCCTCCTCTTGCCGGCCGTGCAAAAGGTCCGCGACTCCGCGGCCCGGATTCGCTGTCATAACAATCTCCATCAAATCGCCTTGGCGGGCCACTCGTACGAAGCCGTCTACAAGCGTTTTCCGCCCGCTTTAAACCATCCCGGCGCGAACCAAACGCTGTTTCCGAAAGTGATCGAGCCGGGCAAATACTATGGACTCATCGTCGCTCTCCTGCCCTATCTAGAAAGGGCGGACATCGTTCGAGCCATGGACCTGACATCGGAATCGAATGCTCAAAATACTGGTGGCCCCGATGCGGTCGGCGCCACGGTCATCCCCGGGCTTATCTGTCCTTCGGATACGGCCATGCCGAACCCCGCCGTCGTTCAGTTGAATTCGAATTATTATGCCGTTTCGAGTTACGGCGGCTGTTCGGGAAAATCGGAGACTGCCCCAATCGCTTCGTCGACGATTACGCCGATGAGGAATGACGGCATTTTCTATACGAACAGCCGCACCCGGGTTAAAGAAATTACCGACGGCCTCAGCAATACGTTCTTCTTCGGCGAGCGCACACGCGTGAAATTGGGGGTGTCGAGAACGGCGATGGCCGTGGGGGGCTGGGCCTGGGCCAATCAGTTCGCTCTCGAAGACGCCACGATGAATACGTTTCACGGGGCCATGATCGGCAACGACACGCACGATCTCAACGACTTCGGCAGCATGCACGGCGGCGGCTTCGCCGGCTCGACTTTTGCGTTCGCGGACGGCTCGGTTCGGTTTATCCAGAGCTCGATCAATTTTCAGGCGTACATGGCGGTTTCGACCCGTGCGGGGGGCGAAGTCCTCAATACTTGGAAGTTCGAGTAAATTCAGCGCGGACATTGAGGGACTCGACACGGATGCGACATCGGCTTTCATGGTTTGCGCTTGCTCTTGTCGCCTCCGCCTCGATCGGTTGCGGCTCCAGTTATCAATTCGCGCCGGTGGAAGGCACCGTCCGTCTCGACGGCAAACCGCTGGCTGGGGTCGAGGTTCATTTCGCCCCCATGACGCCCGATCTCGATTCCCAGAGCCCGCCCTATTCTCGCGATCTCACGGATGACGACGGTCATTTCGTCTTGAAGAGCCGAAACGAAAGGGCCGGGGCCGTGGTGGGCAGTTACGCCGTCATGGTCCGGCCGCCGTCGCTCCGCCCCGAACCGGGTGTCCCCCGTCCGAAAACGCCGCTGGTGCCCGCTGTCTATCGGTCGCTAGCGACGACGCCTTTGCGCATCGAAGTGAAGGTGGACCAGAAGGTTTACGATTTGGATTTAAAATCGAAAGCAAAATAGCAATCGCTTCGGTATGGGAGCGAATTGCCCGAAAGTTGCGCAATCCTTGATGCGCGATGCGGCAGTTTCTATCTGGGATTCTTCCTATTCGACCCCGCCGCGGTTTCACCAAGGATCGAACGTACTGGACATCTCGCG
>JBAXFO010000510.1:0-4230 GCA_037139885.1 Planctomycetota bacterium | reverse complement strand
AAGCGTCAGGGCTTCATGATCCACGGGCTCAAGAAGCTCGACTGCGTGCCGTTCGCGTCGACGTTGATGTCGCACAATTCGGACTTCCTCGATCTGAATCAGTTGGAGACGATTTCGGAAGAAGCCGCCGACGCGCTGGCGATGGATTCTCGACGCTCCAAGAGGGCCGTGGTGCCGTTGCCCGCCCTCAAGTCGCTAACGTCGGTGGCTCTGGCGGAAGTGCTCGCGGACGGTCCGCTCCCCGATCCTCGCGCGCCGCGCGGAGCAGCCCAAGAGGCCTTGCGGAAAAAGGTCCCGTTGACGCTCTCGAAACTGGAAACCGTACCGGACGCTGTGGTGCGAGCCTTGACCAGACGGACTGGGCCGTTAAACCTCGGCCTGAAATCGCTGTCGGTCGAGGCGGCCAAGGCGATAGCTCAGCGTCAAGAAGACACGATCCTCGGCACGAGGAAACTCTCCGACGATGCCGCCAAGGAATTGGCCCAGGCCCAGGGAAAACTCTCGTTGCCGAATCTCGCGGAAATCTCAGACTCCAGCGTGACGGCTCTCCGGACGAATCCGAAGATTCAGCTTCCGAAGTCGATCAAGGAATCGAAATAGAACCGCGGACGCGAGAATTGGCCATCTTCGGCTAACTTTTAACCAGAAGCGACGAGTGACGAGATCCCTTAGCTGCATATGGAGATTCATTATGCGAACCTATCTAGCTTGTTTTGTTGTAACGCTAGGCGTCGCAAACATGGCGATTGCCCAAGAACCCGCAAAGGACCATGTTACTCCGGAAGGGTTCACCTCACTCTTCAACGGCAAAGATTTGACCGGCTGGCTCCAACAAGGCAAAACGCCCACGAACTGGACAGTAGAAAACGGTGTGCTTAGCTTTAACGGCAAAGGCGGAGACCTTCGTCATACGGAGAAGTTTTCGAACTTTATCCTGCTCATCGACTGGAAAATCCCGAAAGGGGGCAACAGCGGCGTCTATCTTCGCGGCGGAGCCACGCAGGTCGAAATCAACGACGGTGATCCAACCAAGCCAACGTCGAACGCTACCTCCGGCGGACTGTATCCGGACAAGGCGCCGATCAAGCACGCCATGAAGTCGCCGGGCGAATGGAATCATTACGAGATCCGCGTCGATAAGGGTCTGATCACCGTCATTCTCAACGGCGAAAAGACGATCGACGCATTCGAGAAGAAATGGGGCAATGCCAAGGAAGGGCCCATCGGCTTCCAGAGCCATGGCACGCTGGTCCATTTCAAGAACATCTACATCAAGAAGCTTCCCGACTAAGCCTTAAACAAGCGAACTCGTAGGTCAGGTTTCCAACCTGACCTACGGCTGGACGGTAAACGAACCATGGAGTTTGACTCATGTGTTGCATTGCGAATCGCCTCCTGTTGATTTCGCTTCTTGGGTTCGGCGTCCTGACGCCGGAAGCGATTTTCGGGCAGGCCAAGAAGAAAGAGCGATTTCAGGTGCCCGAGGGATTTCGGGTTGAGCAGATCGTGAAGGTTCCGTCGGATGGAAAGCGGTTCGCGATTCAGAATCTCTGTTTCGACGCCCAGGGGCGGCTCTTGGTGTCGCGACAAGATGGCGGCATCTATTTATGCACCGATCCCGATGAGAACGGAGTTCTGCAAAAGGTCACGCTCTACAGCGACATCGTCACGGATTGCCAGGGGATGTGTTGGGTGGACGACGCGCTCGTGGTAGTGGGCATCAGGAAAGGGGCTCAAGAATCTCAGACGACACGCGGAGTCCATCGCATACGGAAAAGTCCGGTGGCGGACCAGCCGGACTCGGCGGAATTGCTCTTGGGAACATCGGGCATGTCGCAGCACGGGCCACACGCGATACTCCATGGTCCGGATGGATTCTTGTACTTCGTGACGGGAAATGCCTCCTTCGTCAACGTCGGCAAAGACGGATTGGCGAAGAACAGTCCACATATCCGCTGGCCCAAAAGCCCCGGGCCGGAACAGGGAAAGCCGCGAACGACCGAAGATTTCCTTTTGCCATGGCTGGGGAGGAGCGGCGCCGACGGCATGAATGCTCCGAACGGCACGATCTGGCGCCTCGATGCGAATGGCAAAAACTTGAGTCTTTTCGCGGCGGGGTTTCGCAATCAATACGATGCCGCCTTCAACCCGCGCGGCGAACTTTTCAGCTTCGACAGCGACATGGAATGGGATCTGAACCTGCCGTGGTATCGGCCCGTGCGCATCTGTCACGCAAGCCCGGGGGCCGACTTCATGTTTCGCGCCGGCACGGCCAACATGCCGAGTTACTATCTGGATAGTACCCCTCCGCTGTACGAAACAGGCCGCGGATCGCCGACCGGCGTCGAGTGTTACGATCACTACGTTTTCCCCGAGAAGTATCACGGCGCCTTGTTCTTATGCGACTACAACGGCTGCATCTGGGCGGTCCAGTTGAAACGAGAAGGAGCGACTTACAAACCCACGGTCGAGAAATTCTGTACTGGCGAAGGCATGAATGTCACCGATCTCGCGGTGGCGCCCGATGGCTCGCTGGTCTTCGCGCCCCTCGGCTCGGAGGTTTTCCGCATCGTGGCGACAACTCCGGCGCCGAATTCAAAGAAGGAGTTCCTCGGTTCGCCCCAACCGCTGTCGGCCTGGGGACGAGCGGCGCAGAAAGAGTACCTGGCGAAGAATGTGAGCCGTCTGCCGGGCCTGGCCAAATCGGGCGAGTCCGCCGAATTGCGTCTTCGGGCCCTGGATGGCTTGCATCGCACAGGCAAGCTCGACGCTCGGTTGCTGGAGGAACTGACGCTGACGTCGGATCCCGAGGTCGCGGCGCATGCCCTCTATTACCTCGGCATGTACGAATCGCCGAACCGGGCCGAGGTGTTGACCAAAGCGTTGAAGCACGCGGACGCCCTGGTTCGCCGCCGGGCCTGCGATGCGTTGATTCGCGCCGACATTGAACCCGAGATCGCGGCGATTTGGCCGGTGCTCGGCGATGCGGATCATTTCACGGCAACCGCGGCCCGGTTAGTCGTCGAACGCATCGATCCCAAGAAATGGGCCGACCGCATCGCCGCCGAGAAAAGCGATTTGGTCATCGAACATGCGATCATCGCCCTGGCGCACCACCATAATGCGGCCGACCGGGCCGAGTTGATCTTCAACCGTTTGGCCAAGGTCTCGGCGAAGGAGTCGTACGAACTCCTGAATTGGCTGCGGGCGCTCGAATTGGCCCTGCTACACACGACCCAACGGCCCGATTCCGTGAAAGCCATCGCAGCGAAAACGTACGACCTGTTTCCGCACGCCAACGATTTCGTGAACCGCAGCCTGGCGATCGCCCTCACACAGTTTCAGCGAGAAGGCATCCTGGCGAAGCCGTTCCAGGCCAAGGTAATCCCGCTGCTGCAGGATTCAAAGGGAGACCGCGAGCAGCAGATTCATTACTTTTACTGCCTCCGCTTGCTCAAGGATGGTTGGAGGTCTGAAGATTGTCTCGCACTGGCCGAATGGTACGACCGCACCAAGACCTGGACCGGAGACAGTAATTTCAATCGTTTCATGGCGAGCATGTTTACGCAATGCCTCAACGTCTTCACACCCCAGAATCGGCAGGCAATCATCAAGAACGGTGACAATCGCTATTGGGCGGCACGGGGGTTGTTGCTCCGTGCGGAAACCGAAGACATTGGTGTGGGGTTAGCCGACCTGTTGGCGCTACATCAACGGGTCAAGGACACGAACGTTGAGAAGGACGCGAAGCCCGATCCTCAGTGGGCGAGCTTTCGCCAGGCTTTGGACGAGGCGATTGCCCGACACTATTTGGAGAAGCCGACAGCGGAAAGCTGGCCCTTCCTGATCAACAGTGTGCGGAGCAACAATCCAATTTTGCGCAGCGGGGCGTTGACGGCGCTGCAAAAACTGACCGCAGTCAAGCCCAAGGCGGACGACGCCAAGGCTTATCGGCTCGTCCTGGAAGCCACGAACCGGACTAATTTGCCCAAGGAAAAGTGGCAGACGATCGAACTGATTCGCCAATGGACTGGCAAGAGTTTTGGCTCCGAGCCAACCGACTGGGAGCGGGAATGGAACAACTGGGCGCGCTGGTTCTTGCAAAGTTATCCAAAAGAGCCAAATCTGCCCAAAGCTCCGTCGCTGAAGCCCGGCGAATCGAAGTACACGATGAGCGAACTGCTGACCTATCTGGAGAAGGATCCGCAAGGCAAGAAGGCCGATCCGCTC
>JBAXFO010000509.1:0-4239 GCA_037139885.1 Planctomycetota bacterium | reverse complement strand
TACTGACCACCTTGCTAGCGCGCCGGCCCGAACTGGAGCGCGCAATTCCCTTACTAAAGCGCGCCAGCGTTGCTCCAATAACAAGTTCGCGGGCTTGGATTCTGCAATCGACATGGGCAACAAACGATCACGCGACCTGACCAGGCCAAAGGAACGCGGCAAGCCTTGCACTTGCGACGTTTTCGAATTGACTATTGCCTACGAGAACGATGGATTGATCGTGTCGTTGCTGACCGACCTTCCTGTTAACACGAGAGCAACAGTTGCCGCACACCGGCTGTGGAGCGAAAGCGACGGTCATCAGTGGCACTGGACATGCCTTGAGGATTCCGTGCCCGTAGCACGGCAGCAAAACGGCTTGAATGGTTTCATGCTTCGGTTGACCAACGATGAATTGGACACCAAAGGTCTCCACATGTATCGGCACCTCAAACGCGAAATGAAGGTCGTCATTGCCGCCGTGCCGTCGACAAACCTCGAAGTGTCCGTGTCGGCCCCCACGACTTCGCACCGCTTCGGAGTCTGCAATCGCCAGCTCACGGGGAAGGCAGTGACCGTTCGCCCGAGCGGCCATTCGCTGGAACGATCCGCGAACGTCGATGTGCCGCCATCCGGGGTAGTCATGAAGCGGCTTGGTTTCTGAAGTGGGGCAAACAAAGGTGTCAGGACCCTTTTAATAAGGGTCCTGACACCGTAATTAATCTTCCCGGTCGCGCGGACTGCTGGGCGTGCGAGAAGCAGCCCTTTTCGAAGTACTGCTTTGGTCGTCATCATCCGAGGTAAGAGCCGTATGCGGTAGTTCCGCACGTACGGATCTGTGCGGGGGGCGGGCAGCAATGCCCGTCCCTACCGCGATACCCTTTGATGAAGGAGCGGGTCGCTTATGCCAATAGTCTTGCGAAGCGGGCCGTTTCGCTTCTACTTCTACAGCCACGAACCGAATGAACCGCCGCACATCCATGTGGATCGAGACGACTTGTCCGCCAAGTTCTGGTTGCAACCCGTGAGCCTGGCACGGAATTTGGGATTCTCGCCCAAGGAGTTGCGGCGGCTTCAGAAACTCGTGATTCAACATCAAGCGGCATTTTTGGAGGCTTGGCATGGGCATTTTGGCGTTGACGGCAGATGAACGCGTCACGGACGTAAAAGTCACAAAGGACAACTTGATCGTCGGCCTACGGGACGGGCGGACCATCATGGTTCCGCTTGCCTGGTATCCACGGTTGCTTAACGCTTCTCCGGCCGAGCGGAAAAACTGGCGAGTTTCCGGAGGCGGCTACGGCATTCATTGGCCGGACATCGACGAAGACCTATGCACAGAGGGGCTCCTCCGCGGCGCGCCGGCGCCGCGCTCGGCGGAGCCTAAGGTCCAGTCCAAGTCCAACACCGGCGGCCGAACCAAACGATCAAGTTGACCGGGCCGGCATTACGGCTTTCCGAGTTGTAACGTCGTTGCAGCCGGCCCGGCAACTTATCTTGGTCGTTCGGCTATGGAAAGGCGCCCCATGGCGTTGCGGCCATCATTGCCGGCTGTGCATCCCGCTTTGGGTGCGTTGAAGCACGACGAAGCTCGGCGCATCTACGAAGGCATCCTATCGGTCGGCGATCGTAAGATTGCGTTACGCCTCGAGTCCGATAAGGCGGGTGACTTCGCCAATGCGGAGAAAGCGGCCGCCCGGTTCGCTGCAGCATCTGAGTCGGACTGCCGGGCCGTCGCGGAATTCCTGGCGGAGCGGTATCTTGATCGGCTCAACGACGAGTGGAAGCTGCCGGGGAACAAGCCGGTGTCCTATCGTCGCTTTATCAAGTTGACACGGCCGACAAGCGTAACTTTCCGTGGCGATGGAGTGGCTGAGTTCATCGGCGGCGCCCGGCTTTCGGAAGGCGGGCACTGCTTGATCGCTCGCGCCCGGCATGATGGTCAACTCTTCGATGCCGGACTCGCGGGTTAGCCGCAGCTGCCGAACAATGAGAGCGAAGAGAGAGCGATGAGCGACTTATTCATTGCCTTCGCGCTGGCCTGCGTCATAATCGGCGTGTACAGTTTGGTCGCCCGGGTCCGTCCAACGCCTAAAACCCCGTCGCCAACGAAAGGTCATGCGTCATGCCCCCATTACTCCCCGCCGCGGCTCTCAAGCTCGGCCTCCACTTGGAATATCTCCGTGGCGTCAGCAGCGTCGCCATTCAAACGCTCAACGATCTGCAAATGTTTACTTATCTCCTCGAAAACCAACCCGCCCTGCGCTACACGGCCAAGAATGTCGTCGCGGCGCTGCAATCGCTGGACCGAATCCTCGCCGCTGCCGACTTGCCGCGGACGCAAGCCGTCGCCGCCCAGTTCGATCCGCTGCGCGCGGAAGTGGAAGAATTTTTAAGAAACAATCCCGGTCCGAATAACGTGCATTTGCAAGATCACTTCGCCGAGCGCATTGTGCGCATCGCCGAAGCCACGCTGAAAACGTTGCGCGAAGAGATGTAGTCCGCCGTGGATTTCATCCGACAGCGGGCGGCGACCTTCGGGAAAACCGCATCGACTTTCCAACCTTCCGAGACCCTCACGATTTTTAGGAGATCGACCATGCTAGAGGTTGTTACCGCACAGGTCCCCGGACAATGTCAGATCATTTTCAACATTTCCAACGCGGTCGGCGTCGGATCGCCGAATGATCGAATCGATGTCGAACTCGTGCAGCTCGGCTATTTCTGTTCGGCGCTCAATCCCGCAAATACGGCGTCACCGGACGTGAAAGCGATCTGGAGATTGGTGAAGCCGGGCGCCGGCTATTCGGGCTTGCCCACGGATCCGTTGTCCAAAGCCATCGAGGAGCACGAGCGCTCGAAAGGGATTAAGGTCGATGGCCATATCAGCCGAATGCACGGCGGCTTGCGCTACAATGGCGGACCGCGCGGCAGCGAGCCGTTCCTCCTGGTGGCGCTTTGCAACAACATCTTCGATGTCATGGCGGATGTCTATCCGCGGATCGATCTGGACAAACGCTGCCCCGGCAATCTGGCGGTTCACATCAAGAAATTGCTCCGTAACTAAAGAAACGAGGCGATTGGTCGATAGCCTGGCCGCCGAACGACGCTGTGGTTGAACGTCGAATCCCCCACGGACCCGCGAAGTCGAGCGGCGGCATGCTTTTCGCCAAGTCCTTCTCGCGGATCTTCGGCGTCGTACGGGCAGCCCCGCCCCGGATCCCCTTGCGACCGCTCTTCGAGGGCATATATTGCCCCTATCGTAAGAGCAACCGCGGCGATTCAAGCTCCATAGCATTCTGCCCGATGGACTCCGCCCCACGCGTTCCGGTTGTGGGACCCTCATTGGGCGGCGGAGCAGGCCGCATCGAATTCTTAACGTTCGGCCTTGCAGGCATGGTCCCGGCGGTGAAGGTGGTTGGGAAGTAGCAGCCGTTGGCATCGAAAGAGCGGGGACGCAAGTTCATTTCCAACAGAGGGGCGGGCAAGTCATGAGTTCGCTGGCGATCGCAAGCACGATGTTCGGATGCGTCCTCGCAAGCTCCCTGACGGCCATGTGGCTCGCCCGGCGGCTGCCCGAGGCTCACCTGGTCGGCGAGTCCCGAGATGTCGTCAAACTCGGACTGGGGGTGATCGGCACTCTCACGGCGCTGGTCCTCGGCCTGCTGGTTTCAGCGACCAAAGGAACCTACGACACCCAGAGCGGCATGGTCAAGCAATTGGCCGCCGAATTGGGAATGCTGGACCGGCTCCTGGCGCGGTACGGACCGGACGCCAACGACGCGCGGGCGCGGATCCGCCCTCTGATCCAGGCCGTGCAGGACCAGTTTTGGCCAAGCGACGGGGCCGCCGTCGATTTCCGCGGCGGGCCATCCCAGAGCGCCGGCGAAGCCGTCTTTGAGGCAGTCGCCAAGCTCGATCCGCAGACCGACGCTCAGCGGCTCCTGAAAGCGCGTGCCCAAGATACGCTCGTGGAGTTGGGGCGAGTCCGCCAGCGTCTCGCGGTCAACAGCGAGCGTTCCATCCCTCTGCCCTTGCTTGCGGTGCTCGGCTTCTGGCAAGCCGTTCTGTTCGCCGGCTTCGGCCTGTTAGCCCCCCGCAACGCAACCGCCCTCACCGTCCTGATCGTCTGCATGGCGTCGGTTTCGGGAGCCTTGTTCTTGGTGATGGAACTCGACCGCCCTTTCGAGGGGTTGGTCCGCGTTTCCGACACCCCGCTGCATTCGGTGATGTCCCATCTGGGGGAGTGACCGCCTCAAC
>JBAXFO010000508.1:0-4241 GCA_037139885.1 Planctomycetota bacterium | reverse complement strand
GTCTCGGCCATCAGGGCGTCTTCTTCCGCTTCGTCCTTCGCGATGTACGTGACCGAGAAACGCAGAAACGCTCCTGCGTTGTCCCATGGCACGCAGATGACCGATTGCTCGTGAATCAGAAACTGCGACGCTTCTTCCGCATTCGCGAACGACAACTCGCCGCACCCGGTGGGAGCCTTGGCGTAAAGGAAGTAGGTTCCGCCGGGCATCTTGATGTTGAAGCCGACCTTGCCCAGAGCGTCGACCAGTTTCTTCAAACGGCGGCGATACTTCTCGCGGACGCGATCGCCGATCGCGCTATCATCGAGCGCGGCCGCGGCGGCTTGTTGCACGGCCATGAACTGACCCGAATCGCTGTTATCCTTCACATCGGCGAACGCCTGCACCAGCTTCGCATGCCCGGCGACGAACGCCATGCGCCAGCCGATCATGTTGAACCCCTTCGACATCGAATGGATCTCGACGCCGACATCCTTGGCGCCGTCCACTTGCAGAAAGCTCAACGGCGGGCCGTTGAACGTGAGCAGAATGTGAGCGGCGTCTTGAACGACGATCACCTGATGCGTGTGCGCAAAGTCGATGACCTTCTTGTAAAACTCGACCGTCGCCGTCTGCCCAGTCGGGCTGTTGGGATAATTGATGACGAGCAGCTTGGCCCGCTTCTTGATGTCGGCGGGAATGCCGTCGAGATCGGGGTAGAAGTCGTTCGCCTCGAGAAGGGGCAGATTGTGGACTTCGCCGCCGTAATATTTCGTGTGCGTGCCCGCGACGGGATAACCGGGCGCCGTCATGAGCGTGACATCGCCGGGATTGATGAAGCACGCGGGGAGCATGGCCAGCGCCGGTTTCGAACCGATGGCGTGGTTGATCTCGGTCTCGGGATTGAGGACGACGCCGAAGACCTTCTTCATGAAGCGGGCCGCCGCCTCTTTGTAGGCCGCGATGCCGTTGTCGGCGTAGCCGCGATTCTCGACCTTGTCGACTTCGCGCTTGAGCGTTTCGCGGACGCTGGTCTCGGCCATGTCGTCGTTTTCGCCGATGCCGAAGTCGAGCAGATTCCGTTCGGGATGGGCGGCCATGACGGCCCGCTTCGCCCGTTTGATCTTTTCGAACTTGTAGATCTCGTTGCCTTTGCCGAGCCCGCGCCGCCGATCCGCTCGGCGTACATCGTTTGAAACCAGGGGTCGCTCGCCATCGTTTCGTGTCCTTGTCCCATGGGAAAGTTCGACATCGTCGTTGTTATATGGACCCATTCGCAGGCGATGAGGTTCCGTCCGGGGCCGAGATGTGAGTTGCCCCTCGAATCGAGCTGGGGCGATTCGTTGGGCGGGCGTTCTGTTTCTCCAATGCAATTTGAACCACAGAGACACAGAGAACACAGAGAGTTTACTTAGACAATCGACGATGTCGCACCGATTACCGCTCGAAACGTTGTCGTCAATCGGCGACTCTCTGTGCTCTCTGTGTCTCTGTGGTTCGAATGTCTTAGGTACGAATGGTGATCGATGGCGTCGTCCCTCGGACGGTCGCTGAGGCGCCGCGACGGGCGCTCGATAAGCAACCGTTCGCGCAACTCCTCTGGGAGGCTAAGCGGTTCTCCGTTATTATAAGAGGAAGCCAAGCCAATCCGCGCGAAGGACGAACCATGGGGAATCTCATCGATCTGCACTCGAAAGAAGTCACGCTGCTGATTTTGATGACCGTCATTCTTTTGACGTTGATCGTGATCGTGCCGCAATTGTTGCGGGCGCACTTGCGCAAAATCGACATGCAGCACATCGAACACATGAAATCGCTCGAACTGGGACAACGCGTGCCGACGATCGACGAGCGAGCGCGTCTGGCGGGCCGGTTGGCGCTGCTCGTGCCCATGGTGGTGATGATTTCCGCCGGCACCGTAACGGGGTGTCTAGCGATTTACAATTCCGAACAGATCTTCCCCGTGTCGCTGGCGACATGGGTTGTGGCCGGCGTGGTCAGCCTGGCCGCCATCACGGGGGGTGTCGCTCTGGTCACCCGACTCGCTCATCTCGACGACGATATGTTCGAGGAAGAAGACGAGTTTTCGGAAAATCCCTATCAGCGTTGAACGCTACAAATCGACGCGCCAGTTGTCGATCAGCCGTGTCGCGCCAAAGCGGACGGCTTCGGCCACGAGGACTTGCCCCGCCAAAACATCGATGGGCCGGAGCGTCCGCCAATCGACGATGTCGACGTAATCGATCAACGCTCCCGGGGTCGATTGAATCATGCGGCGCGCCACGGCAATCAGTTTTTCGGCCTGCCGTTCGCCGTGTTCCACCTCTTCGCGGATTTTCTCCAGGGAACGAAATAAGACCGAGGCATGCCGGCGTTCGTCCGCCGTCAGGTAACGGTTCCGCGAGCTCATCGCCAAACCGTCCCCTTCGCGCACGATGGGACTGATGACGATCGGCGTCGGCACATCGAGATCGCGCACCATCTGCTGGATGATCCGCACCTGTTGGGCGTCCTTCTGGCCGAAGTAGGCCCGATCGGGTTGCACGATGTTGAGCAGCTTGAGCACGACTGTCGCCACGCCGCGAAAATGGACCGGCCGACTGAGCCCGCAGAGCGGCTTTTGCAAGTCTTGAACCTCGACGAACGTTTCGAAGCCGGCTGGATAAATCTCGGCGACATCGGGATGAACCACAAGATCGACGCCCGCCGATTCGCACAGCGCCAGATCGGCGTCGAGGGGGCGTGGGTAGCGGTGAAAGTCTTCGCCGGGGGCGAACTGCGTCGGATTCACGAAGATCGATGCGACGGCGATGTCGTTCTCGCGTTTCGCTTGCCGCAAGAGAGCGACATGCCCGGCATGGAGCGCCCCCATCGTCGGCACGAGGCCGATCGTCCGTCCCGCGGCACGAAAGGTTTGCAAGGCTTGCCGGGTCGCCCCGACCGTGGTCGTCGTTTGGGGAAGCATCGGTCACTCCTGGCCATTCGCTTCGAGAACCATCCGTAGGTACGATCGTGGCTCGTAACGGGTGAGCCCCAGTTCCTGGACGGCCGTGAGAATTTCTTGTTGGGCCGCGTCGCGATTTTCGGGCGGCGCGACGATTTCGACTTCGACGAACCGGCCTAGTAGATCGACTTCATCGAGGCAGACGTGCATGTCGAACGCGCCGCGGCGAAAGCCATACGAGGTGCGTTGTTTGCGAACGACCGTATTGCCGCGATAGCCTAAATGCTCCAAAAGGCGCAAGAAGTCGGCGGCGATGGCGTTTCCCTCGTGCAGGGGAATTTCGATTTCGGTCCGCGTCTTGGTCGGCCCGGGTTGCTTGGGGCCTTTGTAGGTGATCAAATTGACGTCGCCGATGCGGCGCAAGCGAAAGGCCTCGTCGGTCTTCGCGAAATCGCGGTCGGGGGCGTTGTAATAGTGATCGGCTTCCTCATGGCGAGGTTCAGGGATGGCCTGCCAGCGCGTGAGACAGGCGACGATCGCCGAGAAATCATCGACGCGGAATTTCATTTCGATTTCGAGCATGACGGCCTCCAAGGCGCCCCGACGCGTTCGCCTCCTGTAGAATAGGGCGTGAGGCGAAAACCGACCGCATCGAGATCGGCTGACGATCGCTACGGAGCACGCATGCCCCAGTTTCACAAAGTTTGCCGGGCCGATGAAGTGAAGCCGGGCGAAGGCAAGACCGTGGTCATCGGCCACAAGCTGATCGCGGTCTTCCGCGAAGGCGACAATTTCCAGGCCATCGACGACGCCTGCCCGCACATGGGGGCTTCGCTGGCCGGCGGGCATCTGGAAGACGGCATCGTCACCTGTCCTTGGCATGCCTGGCGGTTTCGGCTCTGCGACGGCGTCTGGGCCGACAATCCGCGGATCAAGATCGGCCATTACCCTGTCAAAGTCGAAGACGGGGCGATTCTCATCGAACTGCCGGACGGCGTCGGCAAAACCGGGGAACCTCCATCATGAAGCCTCTCGCGTTTTTCAGTCTCGCGTTCCTGTTCCTGGCCGGCGACGCCTCTTCCCAGGCGCCGACGCCCGCGCCCAAATTCCAACCCAAACTTGAACCGATCGCCGAGACCAAGCTCATCATGCAAGGCCTGGCGAGCGCCAATTTCAAGGGACTGGAACGCATTCTCGGCGAAGCGCCCAAAGACGACCGCGCCTGGACCTTCGCCCGCGGCCAGGCTCTGCTGATCGCCGAAACGGGAAATCTCCTCATGATCCGCCCGCCGCGCAATCAAGGCGAGTCGTCGTGGTT
>JBAXFO010000507.1:0-4243 GCA_037139885.1 Planctomycetota bacterium | reverse complement strand
TCTTACAAGATCATCGCTTCGGGCACCGGCATCGACCCCATCGCCAACTTGCAGAGTTGCTACCGCACGATCATGCAAGACGGTCGGCAGATCGTTTTGATCGAATGACCTCGGCATTCGAGGAACTTGCCGTTTGTCCGAAACTCTCGGAAAGGAAAGGGAGGCGACGCGATTCGCCTCCCTTTTTCGTTGCTTGGTTTCTCGGCCATCGGGATTGTTTGGCGACGTCTCGCGCATATCAAATACCTGACCGCTCCCCGTTTTCTCGAAAGGAACACCCCATGGCCGAAATTCCCGAAATCAAGATCGAAGACGGCACCTCGCTGGAAACGTGGGTCGGCCTGTGCGTCGTCATCCTGGCGACATTCCTCGGCGTGTGCAACGTCAAGGACAACAACATCGTTCAGGCCATGCAACGCAAACAAGCCGACCGAAACGATAACTGGGCCTGGTTTCAGGCGCGCAACATCCGCGCCACCGTCTATGAGGCGTTCGGCGACGAACTGTCGATTCCGTGGGCCAACGAGACTCCGGACGTGACCAAAAAGCGTGAAGCCCGGGCGGCGGAATTTCACGCGAAAGCCCGCAAGCAAGAAGAGAAGGCCAAGACGCAAGAAGCCGACGCCAAGAAGGCGGAGGAAGATTACCTGGCGCTCAACGCGAAAGACGACCAATTCGATCTGTGCGAAGCCGCTCTCGCGATCGGCCTGGCGCTGATGGGCGTGACGGCTCTGGTGAAAAGGTGGTGGCTGTTCGCCATCGCCATGATCCCCTCCGTTTTCGGCCTGGTGATGGGCATCGCCGGCTTCATGGGCTTCGATACAAGTTCCGCGGCGATCGACTGGATCATTCAAGTGTTGTCGTGAGGAATCCGTCGAGTGGGGTTGAGCGGAGCGAGTGGTGGGTCGTACCCCTCTTGTTGGCTTCGCACCGCTCACCCCACCCTGCGAAGCTCCGCTCAAATTCCGTAGCCGCTCCAGCCATAAGCGCGCATCACATCGAAAATCCACGGATGCCGCCAGGGATTCCAAAGCGAATAGTGAGCCGACATCACGGAGACGGCGAGCAGGACGAGGACGAACGCCCGTCCGCGTGGGCATTTCGCGAACCAATCGACGGTGGGGATCATCGTTAAAAGCCAGAGAGGGCTGAGCCACATCAACCAGCGAAGCCCGTTCGAAAAGCCGCCGTAATTGTCGCTTTTGAAGAGATAGAACGCGATCACAACCGCGGTGAGCGCTAAAGTGAGCGGGCCCAGAAACCAGGGAATGTTCCAGGCCTGCTCCGAGTTTGGTTCCGCCAAATCGTTGGCGCGGCGCGATCGAACGCACACCACCACGGCCCCGGCGATCGCCAGGAGCCAGATCGGCGTGAGCGAGAAAAGTCCGTGATGGCCAACGAGGACGTGGAGCGCGTACTCGGCGCGCGATTCGTGCATGCGGGCCCAGTCGATGCCGTATTTGATTTCGCCGGCCGCCGGCTTTTTCCAGTGGCTGCCGGGATATTCGTACCAGATACTACCGAACTCGCTATACGCGGGCCGCCATTGGCCGACGGCAAGATAGTTCGTGCCGAAGAACGCGAAGGCGACCAGCAGCATCGGGGGCGCGGCGAACGCGAGCGTTCGCGCCACGCTGCAGAGGCAAAGCAATCCGAGCACGGCGGCCGTGAAGGCGAGAGCAGGGAGTTCGTTTGTCGCCGCGAAGGATGCGAAGAACCCGGCCTGCACGAACGCCAGCCAGGGACGTTTCGCCGTCCCCATCCATAGGGAGAGCACGCCATCCAGCGCGAAGAGGACGCTGACGGTTCCGAGCGTGTGATTGTTGAACGTGATGAGGAAGGGGGTCATCGTCGTGCCGAAGGCGGCCGCGGCCATGACCGTGATCCGCGTCCAATCCGTGCGGGCGAAGCGGGCGACCCAGCGATCGAGAACGAGCAGGTAAATCGCGAACGGCAGGATGTTGATGAACAACAGAATCGTGCGGACGACCGCGAACGGGTCGTTGGCGAGCGACCAACCAAAGGCCGCGTGGAGCAGCCAATATAGCCCGGCGACGAGCGTCGAGAGCAGGGGCGGCTTGCTGGAATAAAACTCGAGCGTGTCAGGATGCAAGACCCGGTCGATCGTCTGCCAACCATCTTCGAACAGAATGCCGGTGTCTTTGTAACCGGGCTCTTCGGCGCGGATTTGACGCGTGCCGACGACATAGGTGCCGTGATCGACGAGGGAACGGACGGTCGCCCAGCGCGCCCGGTCGTTGGAGCTGAAGGTGGGCATCGGGCGGGGCGTCGCTTTGGGCCAGAGGGAACGGCGATCGCCTTCGAGATCGGAGCGGTGCATGGTCGGTTCGTAGAGCCGCTGCGCCGACAAGACTCGCCCGGCGCCGCAAGCGGTCGCGATCGCGATGAGCAGGACGACGACCGAGCGGGCGGAGACGTTCATTCGGTCTTCTCCACGATGCTGTAGCTTTCGATGTCGCGTCCCATGAACGCCGTGATCATTTCGGCGAGGAAGCCGATCGACATGAATTGCGCTCCGAGCAAGAGGGCGGCCATGGAATAGATGGTGAGCGCGCGTTCGTGAATGGGGAGAAAGCGCTCGGGATCCCATAGACGCCAAACCCACGTTCCGGCCAGCCACGCCATGCCGAGATTGCCGAGCAGGAAACTGACGAGGCCGATGCTGCCCAGCAAATGCTGCGGGCGTTGGCCGAAACCGGTGAGAAACTTGACCGTGAGCAGATCGAGAAAGCCCTTCACGATGCGGCGGACGCCGTATTTGGAATAGCCGAAACGCCGGGCTCGATGTTCGACGACGACTTCGCCGATGCGAAAGCCGCGCGCCGCCGCCAACACGGGAATGAACCTGTGCAGTTCGCCGTACAGACGAACCTCCTTGAAGATTTCGCTGCGATAGGACTTGAAGCCGCAATTGTGGTCGTGAAGCGAGACGCCGGTGAGCCAACTGACCAGATTGTTGAAGACGAGGCTCGGCATCGTCTTGTGCCAGGGATCGTGGCGGATTTTCTTCCAACCGCTGACGACATCCTTGCCTTCGGCCATCACGCTGAGGAACTTGGGGATCTCGGCGGGATCGTCTTGCAGATCGGCGTCGAGCGTGAAGACAATTTCGCCCTTGGCCGCGGCGAACCCCGCGGAGAGGGCCGCCGCCTTGCCGAAGTTTCGCCGAAAGCGAATGCCCCGGACCCGAGCGTCGCGGCTCGCGAGATCCCGAATCGTCGACCACGAGCGATCCGTACAGCCGTCGTCGACGAAGACGATTTCGAACGACTCCCCCGTCGCTTCGGCATGGCGGACGATTTCGCCGTGCAGAATGGCGAGACTTTCTTCCTCGTTGTAAACGGGGATGACGAAGGAAATCATGGCGCGGAGTTTTCCAGAGGGCCGAAGCGATCACTTCTGCGTGACATAGGCCGCGAGGGGGCGACGCAACCGCGAACTATCCGCCGCGCCGATCACGAACACCGCATCGCTGCCCGCGACCGCGGCATAAAGTCGTCCCGTGTCCCCCTCGCCGCGGCCCAGGAGCAGCGTGCGAGCGCCGGCGGGGGTGGCGATGTCGATCTTGACCGTGGGCGGTTCGAGGCCGAAAAGCTGGAGATTGCCGCCGACATCCGCGACGAAATGATCAACCTTGAGGCCGGCCAAAGCGTCCAGCAGATCGGTGACGGTTTTCTCGTTCACCTTGTCGGCGGGGCGATCCTTGACGCTCCAGCCGCCATCGCGTTTGGCGAGCGTGAAGTTGGCCCCATCCCGAGTGACGGCGACCTGGACAATCTGCGCGGCATCGAGCGGCGCCCACGGCTTCCGCGCGCGATACTCGGCCAAAGCCGCCGCGCTCTGCTTGGGAGTCAGCAAAAAGACCTGATCCCCCTTGGCGAGCCGGGCATAGCGGCGGCCATCGTCGCCCTTGCCTTTTTCGGCGCCGCCGACCAAAACATCGAGCATCTCGCGGTCTCCCGCGAACGCTTTCCATTGGGCGAGCGGCGGGGCGAGGCCGAAATCTTTGAGGTCGGCGTCTTTGCCGGCGACGATTTCATCGGCCCGGAGGCGAAAGAGCCCTTGCACGAAATCGCCCAGGGATTCTTCCGCATCGGCTTTGACCGGGTCGGTGAGTTTCCAGGTCGCTCCCGCCTTCGCGAAAGTCGCCTTGCGGTCGCCACGAGTCAGTTCGAGGCGGTCGGCCGCGCCGAAGCTCGCGAGATTGCGATCGGCGAAATAG
>JBAXFO010000506.1:0-4248 GCA_037139885.1 Planctomycetota bacterium | reverse complement strand
TCTTGCTGCGCGCCCGCAATAATCACGGCCACAACCAACGCAAACCCCAGGCGCCGAGCAAGGCAGCGTAAGGATTGCTCGATCAATAACTTCCCGATTTCTGCCATTCACCCTGGAAGGGTGAAAACGGGTTTCAAATCGGGAAGTTATTGATCGGACATTACGAAAAGACGCTCGCTCCGCTACGCCGAACCTGCGGTGCATTCACCGATCATTTCGCCGAGGAGGACCGCTTCGAGCTCGGCGAGGGCCTGGGCGGCGGGGGCGCCGTCGATGACGCGGTGGTCGAAGGAGAGGCGGACATCGAGGACGCCGGCGGGGTCGAGCATGCCGAAGTGGAGCTGCGTCGTGAGCAGGGGGACGAGGTGAGTGATGCCGGCTCCCTGGGCGCCGAGCGAGGTCAGGCCGAACGTGCCGAAATAACGGCTACGGCGCGAGCCGAGAATATTGAGGCCCGCCCACCAGATCAGCCGGCGAAAGGGCCAGGGCACGGCGCTCAGGCGGACGGCGACGCGATACGATGCGATGTTTTCAACGGGTTGATGTTGATGATCGTGAATGATGGCATCGAGGGCGGCCAGGGACAGCGTTTCGGGGCTCTCGATGTGGACGTAGAGAACGACTCGTTCGTCGGCGAGTTGACGGTCCAGGTGAAGCGTCGCGATGTTGGCGGCGTGTTCGTAAAAGCGAGGCCAGGGGAATGTGAGATAGGCGGTACGCAGCGCGGGAGTGCGTGCGGCGACCACGGCGTAGGCCTTGGTGATGATGGCCGTCCACGTGGGCGACGGATCGCAGTTCTGGCGGGCGGCGACGAGCGGGGCCAGGTTCATGCGCCGTTCCAGAGTCACGCTCGGAACCTTGGCGCTGAAGTGCATCAAATCGGCGACCAGCCTGCGAAAGCGGCTCACCGGGCGATAGATTCCCGTGGCTGACATGCATCTCCTTTTTCGCCGATCTTAAGAATTTCGCCGGCGCTCAAATCGTATTGTTGAGCAAAGCTTTTGGGTCGCCAGCTCTGTCGGCCGTTTGCCCATTTGACAAGCAGATAGGCTTTCGTCGATTTATCATTGCCCTCTCATGGGGGCATCGTCCATGTAAAGACTTGTTGACGCACGTTAGCGAAGAAACCGTCGCTGCGGTCTCTACTGGATGCTCAAGCTGCGCACCCATTTGGCTTGCTCAGCGATTTCTTCGTCGCTCAAGCCGACCGTTCGGTGGATTTCCGCATGGGCCGCCTTGCCGCTGGTGAGGTCGGTCGCGGTGATTTCGATGAGGCCGTTCGAAGCGACGCCGCAACGCACCTGCACGGGCGCCCCTTTGGGCAGTTGCGGCGGCAGATCTTGAATCCAACACTCGCCGATGCGGATGCAGGCTTCGGCTTGCTGAGCGTCTCCCTGGAGCACTTTGACTCGCACGCGCGATTGATTCTCGGCCACGGTGCGATAGATGCGGGTTCCGGCCGTGGGGAGTTGCGTGTTCTTCGGAATCAAGATATCGCTGATGCGGGCTTCGCCTTGTTTCACCTCGATGCCGAGGCTGTGCGAGTTGACGTTGATCTCGACGACATCCCCTAAAAGATCGCCGAGATCGTCCGCTTCGGAGGCCTTCATGCGTGAGGCGACGATGCCGGCGTGCAGCGCCGCTCCTCGCGCCACGACTTCGCTGACGGCGAGCGACTTGTCGGCCGCCTTGCCGGTCAATTCCTGAATCATCTGCCCGGTCATGGGCATGTGCGTGGAGCCGCCGACGAGCAAGACGCGGTCGATTTTGTCCCACGTCATCCCGGCTTGCCTCAAGACTTGTTGCGTCGTCAAACGCGTGCGCGTGAGCAGGTCTTTGGTCAAGCCTTCGAACTCGGCCCGGGTGATCGGCACGGTCAATGTCTTGCCGTCGAACGAACAGGTGACGCTGGTATGCGATAATTTACTGAGCGTGCGTTTGGTGCGCTCGGCGGCCTGGCTGAGTCCGGAGAGGGCGACGGGATCGGACCGCGGGTCGACGCCATGCTGAACCATGAAGCGTTTCGCGACGTGATCGACGATGCGATCGTCCCAATCTTTGCCCCCGAGGCGCACGTCCCCTTCGATGGCCAGCGTTTCGAAGCGGCGCGGCGACAGCCTCACGAGCGATACGTCGAAGGTGCCGCCGCCCAGATCGTAGACAAGCACGGTCCGTTCCTGAATCGGCAGCGGCTTGCCGTCGGTCAGTTGTTGGCCGGAGATGCCGCCGGTTTGGAAGCTGTACGCCAGGGCCGCGGCCGTCGGCTCGTCGAGAATGTCGAGGACATCGAGCCCCGCGATGCGGCCAGCGTCTTTCGTCGCCTTGCGGCGCGTGTCGTCGAAATAGGCGGGCACCGTGATGACGGCTCTGCTGATGGGCCCGATGCGGCGTTCCGCGTCGAGCACGAGTTTCTTGAGGATGATCGCGGACAGCGTTTCCGGCCGAAGCTCCCGCCCCGCCACAGGATAAGGGAATTTCGCATGCCCCATTGAACGCTTGATGATTTGGGCGACATGGTCGGGTTGCTCAAGAGCGACATCGCGCGCGGCCTGACCGACGACTGCGGCCCCCTCATCGAGCAGCACCGCCGAGGGAGTCAGCATTTCGCCTTCGACGTTGGGCACCGTCACGGCCTGGCCGCGATCGTCGAGCGTCGCGATCGCCGAGAAGGTCGTGCCCAGATCGATGCCAACAAGTTTCCCGTGAGACGCCATGAAAATGCTCGTGAGGGAAGAACGGCCATCGTGGATATTCTATGCCCGCGATTGGTTCGACGCGAGGTGGCCGTGCCCAGTCCGCGGCCATTCGTCATTCGCCATTTCCATTGGCCGTCAATCTGCGACAATAGGATTATGTTCACCGTTTGCGCTCTGCTGCTGTTCGCCCAACTTCCGAAGGAGCTTTCGGTCGCCGAGGCGTTGCCGCGCTTGCAGGACAGTAACGCGATCGTCCGCCTGCAAGCGATCTCGATTCTGGCGAATTCGAAGACGGAATTAGAACCCAAGGCGATCGCCGCCCTGACGAAAGTGATCGACGACGGCGATCCGCGCGTCCGCAAGCTCGCCTTGCAAACGCTCGGCGAGATCGGCCCGCGCGCTCGCGAATGGGGGGGCGGCCCGAAGCTTTCCGCTCAGCTCGCCCGGCTTTTCGACGACAAGAATGAGCTGACCAAACGAGCCGCCGTCTGGGCGTATGGCCAGGTCGGCATCGATTCGCTCGAAGAGCTCGAGCCCCTTTATGCCGCGTTCAAGAATGCTTCGCCCGATGTGCGTGGCCTCGCGGTGGCGGCGGCGGCCCAGTATATTCATGACGAGGTCGCCCCGGAGATGCGCGTCGCCGTTCTCGACCGCATCGCCAATGCCCTCGCCGACAAGGACGCCCGCGTCCAGCGCCTTACCGCCGAGATCCTCGCTAAATCCGCCGGCGACTCGGTGCCCGGTTTGAAACGCATCGTCGAGACCGGAACCGGCCCCGCCCGTAACTGGGCCGCGTTCGTCCTCGGCGAGATCGGCCCGGCCGCACGCGACGCTGTGCCCAGCTTGCAAAAGGCGTACAACGAGACGACCAAGGACGGCAAGGCGGCCATCCAATCGGCCCTGAAGAAAATCGGACCGTAGGCAAAATTTTAACCTACGAACCAATCCGCAACTCGCCTATTTCTTGCTTTTCGCCAGGCTGTACGCCTTGTAATAGGCCTTCAGACAAACGTTGCACCACGACCGACGCAACATTCGCCCGCGAACTTTAGTGAGGGCGAAATTTTCGATCGCTTGCTCGGTCTGGCATTTTGTGCATCGCTTGAGCACGGTTTGATCCTCGCTTTGATATCGGCGATCGAAGTCTCCACTTCCTCATTCTAGCGCCTGCCATGCGCTTCGGCGGGCGGCGCCAAACGTTCCGCATCGACGAATCCCGTCGCGCCGATTTGAAGTTACCTTTGTATGAGCCCGCTGAAACGCCGCCGAGTGCGATTGAGTTCGTGAAGTGATGGATGGTTACGACGACGCTTCTGGAGGGCGAGCCAAAAGGGCGCGACTCAAGTCGCGGCAGGCCGAAGGATTTCGGCCTGCCGGTCCGGATGACGGTTCCGGTTTGGCGGAGCGTCCAAAGCGAAGCGAAAGTCGATCAAATCGTCGGGGCAAATGCGCTCGCGATCAGGCTCCAGGTGCTGAGGAAGCGCGGGCCGAACGGGGTGAATCGACTCGATTTAATCGCGACGACCCGCACGATCAATCCACTTGGCGGCCT
>JBAXFO010000505.1:0-4250 GCA_037139885.1 Planctomycetota bacterium | reverse complement strand
AACAGATCGCGTTCACGTCCAATCGCGACAGTAACTACGAAATTTATGTCATGAATGCCGACGGAGCCAATGTCCGCCGCGTGACCAATCACCCGGAACGTGATGACTTCCCCTGCTGGACTCCAGACGGAAAGCACTTGCTCTTCGTTGGCGAACGCAACGGAAAGTTCGACATCTACAAGGTGGAAGCGCCAGCCGAAAACACGACGGCCGTAACAGGAACCCTACCAGCCGTGGGAGCCACGAAGAGATAGCCCCACCCCGCATGACGACAGGGGGTCTCAACGGATTCCCCAGCCAGCTTGCCATTGCCGTTCTTTTTAAATTTCGCCTCAAGGAGTCTCCGATGTTAACGATCACGGGTTCCAGTTCCGCACGCTTCTGCGATGGCCTTTCGCGCCGGAACTTTCTCCGGATTGGCGCCCTCGGCAGCGCCTTGACGCTCGCCGATATGCGTCGGCTCCAGGCGCAGTCGGCGGAAGCGACCGCTCGGCCAAGCCGCAGCAAGGGAGTGATCGTCATCTTTCTGAGCGGCGGCGCCTCGCAACTTGACACCTACGACCTCAAGCCGGACGCGCCGCGAGAAATCCGCGGTCCCTATAACCCGATCCGGACCAATGTTCCCGGAATCGATATTTGCGAATGGTTGCCGGAAACGTCGCGAGTGATGGACAAGATCGCGGTGCTGCGTTCGGTCGTTCCCGCGATCGACGAGCATTCGGACTCCAATGTGATGACCGGCTTTTCCGAAGTGGTGAACGCGGTCGATCCGCATCCCTGTATTGGTTCGGTGGTGTCGAAGTATCGTCCCCATGCCAATGGCATGCCGGGATTCGTGAGCTTGCGTGGCATGACGCGTTACGGCACGCAGCCGGCGAGCCTTGGGTTGGCGCATCGGCCGTTCACCGTGGAAGGCCCCTCCCGTGAGAATTTGACCCTGCCGAATGGGCTCACCGAGTCGCGCGTGTCCGACCGCCGGGCCCTCCTTGCCAGTTTCGACAGCCTTCGACGTGAAATCGATGCCACCGGCACCGTGGACGGTATGGATGCGTACACCGCGCAGGCTTTTGACATGATCGCGTCGGGCGCCGTCCGACGAGCGCTTGATGTCAGCCAGGAGCCGCAGCGGGTTCGCGATCGATTCCGGGGTGCGGAATCGGTTCTGTTGGCGCGCCGGTTAGTGGAGGCGGGCGTCGGCTGCGTCACTTTGTCGCTCGGCGGCTACTGGGATCACCACTACGGAATTTTCAAGTCATTGCCATCGGCGCTCCCCACGCTCGACCGCGGCGTCGCTGCCCTGGCGGAGGACCTCAGTCAGCGCGGTTTGGACGAGGACATTTCCGTGGTCGTCTGGGGCGAATTCGGCCGCTCCCCGCGGATCAACCACGGCCCTGACAATGCGGGCCGCGACCACTGGGCTCCGGTCATGTCCGCCCTGGTCATGGGCGGCGGCATGCGGATGGGCCAGGTGATCGGCTCGACGAACAGCCGCGCCGAGTATCCCAGGGAGAAGCCTTACTCGGTCCAGCGGGTGTTGAGCACGTTGTACCACAGCATCGGCATCAATCCGTCTCAGTCGTTCCTCAGCCGTACTGGCCGCCCAATGTCCATCGCCGAAGACCGCGAGCCGATCCCAGAGCTGATTGGTTAGTCGGGCCGAAATATCCGAATCCTTCCTGTACGGAACCATAACCGCGTCTGCCAAGGAAAACTTATGAAGATCTTCAACAGCACACTGAACATGGTCACTCCGGACCAGCTTGACCGCCGATCGGTCCTCAAGGGCGTCACGCTCGGCGCGGGAGCCGTCGTGCTTCAGCCGTTCTTGCAGCGGCTCGCGGCCGAGCAAGCCGGGCAAGCGCCGCCGAAGCGATTCATCTTCTTCATGCAAGGCAATGGCCTTTGGCCGTACCACGTTCAGCCGCGCAACCTGCCGGCGCCGCCTCGCGGTACCGATCAGCTCATCGATCGAAACATGGCGGACCTCGATCTCCCCGATCCGATTGCGCCGCTGACGCCGTTCAAGAACCGCATGACGATCATTCAGAAGCTGTCTCACAAGATCGCAGGGGGCGGCGACCACGGTAAAGGTTACGGCGGTCTCGGCTGTTTCAACTGGCGCCGCGGCGCCGCCGGTCAGACCATTGACCATGCCTTGGCCTCAGCCCAGCAAAGCATCATTCCCGTGGTGGGCCTGGGTGTGCCGGGCTATACCAATACGGCCTTCATCAACTCCGTCTCGGCCAGTGCCGCACGCCGACCAACGCCGATCGTTTGCCAGCACGACCTCGCGTTTCAAATGCTCTTTGGCAGCGTGGCGGAAGGCAACGCGGGCCGGGAGTTCCAGGCGCGAAATCGGCTGCTTGACTGGGTTCGCTCCGACATCCGTCGTGTTCGCAGCGAACTGCCGGCGATGGACCGCGAGCAACTCGACATCTATCTCGATACCTTTGAACAGATGCGTTCGCGGCAAGATCGCGTCAACGATAATCGCGAGCGACTCCGGGCCAATCTGCCGTCGGTCGATCGTTTTGACAGCCGGCGAACGACGCAGCGATTTGAAGCGCAATGTGCGATCGCCGCCGCCGCCATGACTTCGGGATTGACGAACGTGGTGACGATTGATGCCAACGGAAATCTGGGGCCGACCCATACCTGGACCGACCTCGGCATCACAATTGATGACCATGCGATCGGCCACATGCACCCGAACGATCCGGTCCGGGACCGCCATGCGATTCCGATTCGCCGCTTCCATGCCGAACGCGTCGCCGATCTGGCCCGCCGCCTCGATGCGGTCCGCGAAGGCAATGGCACGATGCTCGACAACACCCTTATCATCTGGATGAGCGACTCCGGCGAGGAACATCACGGCTTCTGCGCCGAATGGCCGCTGATTCTCGTCGGCGGTCTGGCAGGTCGACTACGGACGGCGGGGCGATTCCTGCAGTTTCCGAGTTACCAAACTGCCGGAAATCGCACAGTTGCGAATTTCTACCTCGCCTTGCTGCACGCCGTCGGCGACCGTCGCGAACGATTCGGCGAAATCGATCCGAATTTTGCAGCGGCCGAGCAAGCAGGGCCCCTTGTAGAGATCATGGCATAGGTGGGGATTATCGATGAAACGTCTCGTTTGTCTCGTACTTGCCGCATCGCTCGCGAGTCCGTACTCGATCGACGCACAAGATCCGAAAGACCCGCCCAAGGAGTTCACCAACTCCATTGGGATGAAGTTCGTCTGGATTCCGCCGGGGACGTTCCTGATGGGGAGTCCGAAGGAGGAAAAGCATCGCAATCCCATCGAAACCCAGCACAAGGTCACGTTGACCAAGGGTTTTTACATGGGGGTTTATGCCGTGACACAGGATCAATGGGTGAAAGTCATGGGCGGAAAGAATCCGAGCGACTTCCCCAAGGAAAGATGGACCGGCAAGGATAAATTGAGCGACAAGGAACAAGCGCTGCTGCCAGTCGAGTCGGTCTCCTGGAACGACTGTCAGGAGTTCCTCAAGAAATTGCGGGAAACGGACGCGAAGCCGTATCGCTTGCCCACGGAAGCCGAATGGGAGTACGCGTGCCGTGCCGGAACGACGACGCCGTTTCACTTCGGCGAAACCCTCTCCACGGATCAGGCGAATTACGATGGCGATCAGGTGTATGGCAATGGGAAAAAGGGCGTTCGTCGGAGCAAGACGACTCCCGGCGGCTCCTTTCCCGCCAATGCGTTTGGTTTGCACGACATGCACGGCAATCTCTATCAGTGGTGCCAGGATTGGTACGGCGATTATCCGCAAGGCGACGTGACCGACCCGCAAGGGCCTGAAAAAGGCCAGGCCCGCGTGCTGCGCGGCGGCTCCTGGAAAAGCAGTCCGGTGAGCTGTCGCTCCGCGGAGCGTCTCTGGTATGAGCCAGGGGCACGTTTCCATCTGTACGGCTTCCGAGTCTGCTTTTTTTCGAACGAATAGCCCCATGAAACCAGGCCCGATTTGGGTGAGTGAGAGGACACGATGCGTTTGACCTTAGCCACATTGATGCTGACCCTATTGATCCAAAACAGGGCGAGCGCGCAGGAGCCTGCGGACATGAAGGGCGTGCGCTCGTTTCTTGATGCGCATTGCGTCCGCTGCCACGACGAAAAGAAGCAGAAGGGAAACGTCTCGCTCCACAAGCTGACCGCCCCGAAGAAAGGGGCGGTGGACCTCGATCTGTGGAACAAGGTTTTCGAGCAAATCGAAGCCCAGCAAATGCCG
>JBAXFO010000504.1:0-4261 GCA_037139885.1 Planctomycetota bacterium | reverse complement strand
GCATAGCCCTGGATGCCGGCGAGGAGGTTGTTGAACTCATGGGCGACGCCGCCCGCGAGCGTGCCGACCGATTGCATCTTCTGCGCGTGAAAGAGTTGCCGTTCGATGTTCTTGCGTTCGGAAATATCGCGGTAGATGCCGACGAAATTCGTGAGCTGGCCTTGCGGGTCGAGAATGGGCGAGATGGCGAGCGAGACGTCGACGAGCGTACCGTCTTTGCGGCGATTGACCAGTTCGCCCTGCCAACTCTGGCGATTGAGGATCTTTTGCCACATTTCGGTGAAAAAATCGGTCGACTGACCATCCCCCTTCACCAAACGAGGGCTGTTGCCGAGCATTTCGAGACGATCGTAACCGTAAAGTTTTTCGGCGGCGGCGTTGACGTGCTCGATTCGTCCTTGCAGGTCGGTGACGATGATGCCGTCGTTGGCGGATTCGAGAGCGGCGATGAGCAGGCGATTGGTTTGCTGAAGGCGAAAGCGCGTGAACGATTCTTGGACGCGTTTGGGAAGCTCGGCCAAAAACGTGAGGGCGCGGTCTTTGGCGATATAGTCGAGAGCTCCGGAGCGCATGACGTGCGCGGCGAGCTTTTCATCGCCGACGCCCGTCACCATGAGCACCGGCGTTGTGATCCCCTCGCGGCTCAGGCCTTCGAGCAGATCCGTCCCCGACATATCGGGAAGTTTCTGATCGAGCAGCACGAGATCGAACTGCGAATGCCCCAGCACGATCAGGGCGTCAGCGCCCGCATGGCAGACAGTGACTGTGTGCCCGGCGCGTTCGAGGCTCTTGCGCATGAGGAAGCCGATGTCGTCGTCGTCTTCCACCACAAACAATCGCAACGGTTCACTCATGCATCGCTCGGCGAAAAGGTCAATGTCACGCTCAGGCCATCGGTCCGCGCGGCCCCGACGTGCAAGTCGATTCCCAAGAGCCGCAAACGTTCGCGCGCGAGTTGCACCTCGCAACGCTGCCCCACGATCGCGGCCCGTTTTTCCAGTCCCAAGCCGCTGACGGACATCTCCACCACCGTCCGCTCCGCGGCCACGGACGACGCCACATGAACCGTCTTCGCCGTGCGGGCGGTGCCGCCCTCGACCATGGCTTTGAGCAAATCTCCCAGGTTGGGATAAAGCAGATCGTGATCGCCCCGGACGGTGTGGACGGCGAAGCGAGCGCTCCAGGTGAGCGGCGTCTCGACCACGCTGCGCGCCTCGGCTTGCAGTTCTCGGAACAGATCGGGCAAGTCGATGGCGCTCATCTTCGGCGCATACCGGGCCAAACCCGAGATGGCCTTGAGAAAGCGGACTTGCCCTTCGATCTTATCGGCCACGGCCCGCAAACGCCGCAAATATTCCCGGCCCGCAGCATCGAGCCGGGTTGCTTCGTCCATGTCGAGTAGATTGATGAGGCTTTGCAGCGACAAGACTTGATTGGGCAGGTCGTGGCTGTTCGTTTGGTGCAAGGCATCCAGGAGGCGTTCCGCCAAAGTTGTGGGCGATACCATGAGCGCCTCGCATTCCAATGGGTACAACATGGATCTTAGACCAGTGTCAAGCGGAACGGAAGATCGAAAACGGCTGCGACGTTCTGGTTTTTATCAAGGCAGCGGCGAAAGCGCTGGAGCGACGCCAAGCTCGAAAAACTCGGCGTCCGTCCCTTCGGTCAGATCGATGGTGACGAGCACATCGCGCAGCTCTTCGTGAAGGGCGGCGGCGAGCGTGCTGGGCCCGACGCTCAACAGCAGATGGACCGTCGCCGGCCGGCTCGATTCGTGAAGCACGGCCAAAACATCGGCGCTCGCGACGCGCTGCGCCGGTTGCGCCGCCGCCAGTCCGCGCATGATATCGGCGAGCAGCGTCGTCCCCGTGACGCCGGTCACGCAGCGCGGCGCCCTGTCGGCGAACACGACAGTGAGCGCATCCCCTTTCTGCCGGCACCATTCCGCGACAATGGTCGCCGCCAAGGACAGCATCCGTTCGAACGTTTCGCCCCCTTGAGGATCGCCGTGGCCGAGGTCGACGATCAAGACCAGATCGTCGTTGGGATATTCTTCGAACTCGCGGACCATCAACTCGCCATGCCGCGCGCTCGTGCGCCAGTGGATGAGCCGGGGACTGTCGCCGGCGCGAAACGGACGCAGACCGTGAAACTCCGCCTGCCCCGTGGGATGCCGAAATGGCCGCGAACGCACGGCTCCGGTCGCGAAATGGCTGCGCGACAGCCAGCGTCGTAAGAGATTGCGGTTGAGGACGCCACACCGTGGCGCGACGGCGATCGTCGTTGCGGCATCGTCGCCGATGCGGACGACTTCGGCGAGCCCGAACGGATGGCCCGAGGCGATGCGCACGGGCTGTAACGGAAGGATGCCCCGACATGGCGCCGCGATCGTCCGTTCAAACGACTGGACGCGCTCGGGTTGCAGATCGACGAACCAGGCGGCTTCGGCGTCGGGGCCGGGATCGATGAGGGAGATTCCCTGGCGGCGTCGGGGCGAATCTTGCACGATGTGCACCAACCACGATGTCGCCGTGCCCGCGATGAGAAAATCGGGCAACGTTCGGAAGCTGCGCAGGCCGCGAACCTGCCGCCAGGCGAGCCAAATGTTGATCGGCCCGATGGCGAACAAAACGCAACCGAGCAGGGTAATGAGATTGATGCTCTTGGCCAGTCCCGTGATGAGCGTGGCGCTCGTGAGCACCAACCACCCGAGCCCTTCCGGACTGAGCGGCAGCCATTTGCGGAACGAATGGATGACGGCAGGAATCTTCATCGTGGCGCTTCCGCAATCACCGCGGCACCGCAATTCGCGACACCAGTTCCCGGATCAGTTCTTCCGCCGGATCAACGCGATTGACGGCATGCGACGACTTCATGATGATGCGATGCGCCAGGGCCGTGACCGCCAGCCCTTTGATGTCGTCGGGAATGACATAATCGCGTTTTTCGAGCACGGCCTTGGCCTGGGCCGCCCGATAGAGCGACAGCGACGCACGCGTGCTCGCTCCGAGACGTACGCCCGGAGCGGAACGTGTCGCTTCGATGATCTCGAGCAGATAATCTTGCAACGGCTCCGCGACCGAGATGCGCCGTACCGTTTCTTGCAAAGCCAGCACATCGGCCGTCGACACCACGGCGGGCAGCTGGTCGACCGGTTCGCCGGCGCGATGCTGCGTCAAGATGTCCTTCTCCGCCTGCCGGTTGGGATAGCCGATGCGGACGCGCAACATGAAGCGATCGAGCTGGCTTTCCGGCAGCGGATAGGTTCCCTCGAATTCGTAATGGTTTTGCGTCGCCAAGACGAAGAAGGGGGGGCCGAGGCGATGCGTGTGCCCGTCGATCGAAACCTGCCGTTCGCTCATCGCTTCGAGCAAGGCGCTCTGTGTGCGCGGCGTGGCTCGGTTCACTTCGTCGGCCAGGAGCACCTGGGTAAAGAGGGGGCCGGGGTTGAAGACGAACTTACTCGTCCCCTGATCGAAGATACTGGTGCCGAGCAGGTCGCTGGGGAGCAGATCGGGCGTGAATTGAATGCGTTGGAAACGGCAATCGAGGCTGCGGGCCAAGGCCTTGGCGAGCAACGTTTTGCCGACGCCGGGAACGTCTTCGATCAGCACATGTCCCTCGGCCAGAAGGGCGATCAGCGTCAGATCGAGCACGGCCGGCTTGCCGAGAAACACCGTCGCGAGATGCCCGTGCAGTTTGCGGACCAGGGCGTTCGCGTCCGCGACAGTTTGGCTCATCGACAACTCCGTAGAGACGTTCTTGGCGCCGGTGCGGACAGCGTGGGGCGGAAAACTCGCTCCACGCGACCCGTCGCCGGGCGGTTATTGTAAAATGCCAACCTCGCAGCCGCCAGGAGATTGCTTGTGTTGCCAAGTTGGGTCCAGCATCGCGATGGCCGACGTGTGCCGTTCGATGGCGATATCATTAGCCGCAATCTCTTCGCCGCGGCCCAGGCTCTCGGTTCGCCCGACGCGTTTCTCATTCGCGAGCTCACCGACGGCATCCTCCATTTCCTCGAACAAGAAGATCTCGGCGACATCGCCCCGGCCCGGCGCATCGATGAGGTGACGGAAAAGATCGTCGCCCAGTTCGGCCATGCCCAACTCGCTCACGCGTTCGGCCAACGAACGGCGCCCGAAAGCGAAGAGAGCGAAGCCCTCGTCATTCCCGTCACCGCCGCCGATCGTCCCGCCGATACCGACGACGAGCGGGAGAGAAGCAGGGGAATCGGCCATGGCGCGGGCTTTCGGATCAAGGA
>JBAXFO010000503.1:0-4265 GCA_037139885.1 Planctomycetota bacterium | reverse complement strand
GGAAATCCACCATGACCGCCATCACAAGGCGTATGTCGACAACGTGAACAAGGCTCTCGACGGCAACGCGACCCTCTTGGCCAAACCGATCGATCAGCTCTTGCGCGAAATCAAAGACGTTCCCGAAAACATCCGCCAGGCCGTCATCAACAACGGCGGCGGCCATGCCAACCACACCATGTTCTGGGAAATCCTCGGCCCCGGCGGCAGCGCCCCCGGCGGCGCCCTTGCCGCGGATCTCAACGCCACCTTCGGCGGCCTCGACCCGTTCAAGGCCCAGATGAAGCAAGCCGGCGTCGGCCGCTTCGGCAGCGGTTGGGCCTGGCTCGTCCTCTCGAGCGGCAAACTCCAGGTGATCAGCACGCCGAATCAGGACAGCCCCCTCATGAACGGCCAGTCGCCGATCATGGGCATCGATGTTTGGGAACACGCCTACTACCTCAAGTATCAGAACAAGCGCCCCGACTATCTCGACGCGATTTGGAACGTCATCAACTGGACCGCCGTCGAGAAGCGTTACAGCGAAGCGAAAGCCGGCAAGGCGTAGATTTCGTGAGCGACTCGTGCGTCCATCAGAGCGCTGCCCGAACGCCATTTCTGTGGTGCGTCGAGGCAGCGCTTCGCTGCGCCAAGCCGCGAACGAATACTCCCCTTGACCGATTTTGAGCAGACGTTATGGTACGCCGTCGAAATGGGGAAATTCGCGGGCTTGCGGTAGGGATGTCGCCATGGCGCGTGCAGGAAGCCATCTGATCTGGGGCATATTGCTCATCGCGGTCGCGGTCGGTTGCAAAACGACCCATCATCCGGAACTGAAGCCGGAGCCGCAGGCGGAAGTTTTGACGACGCCGCCGAAAGAAGCGCGTTTCAATCGCTCGGAATATCCCGACATCGCCTTTCGCGACATGAACAATAAATACGCCAAGCCGCTCGACGGTTTCGGCAGCGGCGTCATTCCCGCACGCGGCATGACGGCCGCCCCCGGCATGTCACCCGGCGGCATGGGAGCCAGCGGGTTGCGCTAACGTTATCGAACGCACTTCCACCAGGCAGGAGGCCGCTGTGGAACGCTTCTCCATCTTCGCCATTCTCATCGCCAGCCTTCTCGTCCAGCCGCTCCGCGCGGGCACGGAAACACGCGATTACGCGATCCTCGTCGGCGGCAAAGAAGCCGGCAATTGTACGATCGTCATCACCGATTCCGACGACGGCAAATCGTTCATGAAGGCCGTGATCAACGTCAAAGTCCCCGGCATCTTCTTTCCTTATGCGTACAGCGCCGAGATTCAGGAGTGGTGGCTCAAGGACCGCCTCACGAATGTGATCGCCCTGAGCACGGAGAACGGCAAAAAGACCGCCGTCTCGGCGAAGGCGGAATCCGACCGCATCGTCGTCAGCGTGAACGGCCAAAGCCGGGCCGTGACCTGGGAAGTCTGGACCGCCGGCTTCTGGAAACTCGCCGATCGCCGTTTCCACAATAAAGACGTCCCCATCCTCGAACCCGACACCGGCAAAGACATGGTCGGCAAACTCGAATTCGTCGCCAAGGAGAAGCAGAAAGTCGGCGCCCAAATGGAAGAATGCTATCACTTTCGCGTCACGGGCATTCCCAGCCCCACCGATCTCTGGTTCGACGTGCATCACCGCCTCGTAAGGCAAGAATTCACCGAAAGCAATCTGAAGACGATCATCCAGCTCATGCACCGGAAGTGACGCGGGAGTCGACAAATTCTCGCGGGGCCTTCCTCCGTATCGGCGGCGCATTTTGCCCCGGAGGGGCAACGGATTGTAGCCACGGGTGAATTCCCGCGACGGAGCGGGAATTCACCCGTGGTCATGAGATTCAAGGCGTCTCGGCCAGGCAGGTGCGAAGGAACCGTCATGCCAGGCACATACTCCCAAATCCTTCTCCACGCCGTATTCAGTACGAAACATCGCCAACCTTCGATTACGCCCGATATCCAGGAGAGGCTCTACCCGTATATCGGCGGCCTGATCCGTGCCGAAAACGGCGCTCTCTATGAAATCGGCGGCATCGATTGAGGGGCGCTCGCTCCGTCGCCCCTCCGGGACGAACTCGGGTCGATCTGATACCACGGGTGAGATCCCGCTCCGGCGCGGAATCTCACCCGTGGCTACAAGCCTCTGCCCCGCCGGGGCAAAAACGGGGGCAGCCACGCATCTTGCGCCGGGAGGGGCAACGGGCTGTAGCCACTTCACGCCCCCCCGAAAACGCTCTTGCTCCAAAACTCGATATTTGGATAATTTCGCCATGGCCAACGAACGTCGCCGCGTCGGGCGGATGGCCGCGTTCGCAATCTCAAGGATGCTGCCGCGAACGGCAGAAACTCGCCAGGAGGGTGACTCGTCATGATTGACCGCACGACCATTCGCAATACTGTGATCGAACTTTTGGAATCGGATTTGGGCCAAACGTTCGAGAAGCTCGAAGACGGCCAAAAGCTGCGCGAAGAGCTGGGGCTCGATTCCGTCGACGTCGTCAGCGTCGTCTCGCAAATCGAACGCCGCTTCCGCGTCCGTTTGAGCACCGAAGAACTGCAAACGCTCTCCACGGTCGGCGATGTGCTCGATCTTCTCGAAACGAAGGTCAATGCCGTCGCCCCGGCGGCCGCCGCCTGAACGTCAGCGATTCTTAAACCCTGGGGCTCGCTCCTCCGAGCCTCGGGGATACGAATTCCCTTCATGCCGAAAATGCCGTCCCCGGTTGGACCCTTCGCGCCTACAATCTCTTTGTGAACGCTTTGTCCAAGTCGACGCGCAGAAGGTCATGAAGTTTCGCCTCCTCACTCCCGGCCCAACTCCCGTTCCAGAAGAAACGCTCCTCGAACTGGCCAGGCCGATGGTCTACCATCGCACGGACGAGTTCCGGGCCATGCTCGCCGAAGTTCTCGCCGGCCTGCAACACCTCTTCGTCACGAAAAACAGCATCATCCCGCTCACCTGCTCCGGCACCGGCGCGCTCGAGGCGGCCCTCGTCAATGCCGTGCCTGCGGGCAAAAAGGCGATCACGCTCGTGGCCGGCAAGTTCGGCGAACGCTGGACGAACATCGCCAAAGCCTTCGGCATCGAACCGATCGTCGTCCGCGTGCCGTGGGGCAAGGCGGTCACGCCCGAGATGGTGCAAAACGCTTTGCGCGAACATCCCGATGCGGCAGCTGTCTGTTCGACGTTGAGCGAAACCTCGACCGGCATCGGGCACGACATCGAAGCCTTCGGCAAGATCGTTGCCGCGACCCCCGCGTTGTTGCTCGTTGACGGCATCAGCGGTCTGGGGGCGATGGAGTGCCGGACGGACGCTTGGCAGATCGATCTCTGCTGCACCGGTTCGCAAAAAGCTCTCATGATGCCGCCGGGATTGGCGTTCGTCGCCGTCAGCGACAAGGCCTGGAAAGCGTTCGATGCGAACAAGGCTGCACGAGCGTTTTACTTCGACTTGAAGAAGGCCCGCAAATCGCTGACCACCGGCGACACCCCGTTCACGCCCGCGCACACTCTCATCCGCGCCATGCGGCTCAGCGTCCGTAAACTTGTCGCCGAGGGAATCGAGAACATTTGGCGCCGTCAGGAACGATACGCCGTCGCGACGCGGAGCGCTTTCATCGCCCTGGGCCTTGAGATCTTTCCCGAGCGACCCAACACCGCTCTCACGGTCGTGAAAGTCCCCGCCGGCATCGACGGCAACAAGCTGCTGGCCACGCTCGAAGCCAAGTACGGCATGAAGCTCGCCAACGGCCAGGACGAATTCAAAGGCAAGATCCTCCGCTTGACGCACATGGGCTATATCGACCAATTCGATATTTTGGCGGCCATCAGCGGCGTCGAATATGTGCTCGCGGAAATGGGCGCGGCCATCGAGCTCGGCAGCGGCGTGGCGACGTTCCAAAAGGCCATGGCCGCGGAACGGTGAACGTCTCGCGGATTTGTGTTTCGTGATCGACTTCCTCTGTAAGGACAACGCATGGCAAAGGTCTTCATTCCCGACGGTCTCGATCAAGGCGGCATCACCATGCTGCAAGACGCCGGCATCGAGATCGACAACCGCTCCGGCCTCAAGGGCGACGATCTCAAGGCCGCCTTCCGCGCCGCCGATGGCGTCATCGTGCGCAGCGCCACCAAGGTCACCGCCGAGCTCCTCGAAGTCCCCGGCCAACTCCGCGCCATCGTGCGTGCGGGAGTCGGCGTCGACACCATCGACGTGGCCGCCGCCACGCGCAAGGGGATCATCGTCATGAACACCCCCGGCG
>JBAXFO010000502.1:0-4266 GCA_037139885.1 Planctomycetota bacterium | reverse complement strand
GACGCCGATGTCTTTGTCTTTCTTGGCGGCCGTGCAAAAGATCGGCACGACCGTGCCCGCGGCCATGGCTTTGGGAATGGCGGCAATCAACGCCTCATCGGAGATGTTCCCCTCGCTCAGATATTTCTCCATGAGGGCTTCATCGCTCTCGACGATGGCGTCGACGAGCATGCTCCGTTCCGCGGCCAAATCGATGAGGCAGCCCGCGGGAATCGCTGCGGGCGGCGTGACGACGTTGACGACGCCCTTAAACCCGGAACCGATGCCGAGGGGAGCGTTGAAGAGGACGCAAGTTTTGCCGAAGGTTTCGCGGATGGCGGCGACGAGTTCGGGAAAGTGGACGTTATCGCCATCGAGACGGTTGAGGATCAGCATGCGGGCCAGGCCGCGCTTCGTGGCTTCGCGGAAGAGTCGGCGGGTGTTGATCTGAACGCCGGCGCTGGCGTTGATGACGATGGCGGCGGTCTCCACCGCGCTGAGCGCGCCATACGCCTGACCGACGAAATCGGGCTTGCCGGGAGAGTCGATGAGGTAGATGCGCTTGTCTTGATGTTCGAGATGGAGGAGGGCGGAATCGATCGAATACTTGAGAAGTTTTTCTTGTTCGTCGAAATCGGAGACGCTGGTGCCTTCGTCGACGCAGCCGCGGCGTTCGACCGCCTTGGCTTTGAAAAGCAGGGCGTCGGCGAGGGACGTTTTGCCCGCCGCCTCATGCCCGACGAGCGCAATGGTGCGGATATTCTCCGTCGCGTAACTGTTCATGGCTGACTCCTTGAAAGGAACCACGGAAGAGATTCAAGGAATGGCGAGGCACGAACGTCGATCCAGAAGGATGGCGAGCACGAGGGGGCTCAAGGAATGTGTGCGTCATCATGCGGGTCGCCCGGTAAGGTGTCGCGTCATTCAACACGCGAGCGCTGGCGATCGAAGGGGGCGAGCGACGAACCTCGGGAAGAGTCCCTGACGGGGAGGTTCGCGAAAACCGGCGAGGAAGGGGTTTTCTCGATGCGAAACGATCGTCCCATCGCTCTATCGATTACAATATCCCGCACGCCGGCAGGCCGCCATCGAAATTTGCGAAGATGGCGAAGATTCAGCGCCGCTTCAAATCCAGCGTCGGCAACTCGTTCTTGCCCGGTTGGATGGTGACTTTCGCGGCAGGACGCTCGATGCTGCCGTAGCGGCCTTTGAGTTTGTCGCCGGTTTGAATTTCCTCGCCGCCATTGATCTCGTAGTTCGGCCAGACGACAGTCACGGCATAGTCGCCCGGGGCGAGACCATCGGCGCCCAGCAGGACGAGCGGCGACCTAAGCTCCGCCCGCAATCCGAAGAATATCGGGCAGGTTCAACCGATCCTCGTAAAGAGCCCGGCCCACGATGACGCCGGCCATCGGGATCTTGGCGAGCACGCGGATGTCGTCGAGCGTGGTCACGCCGCCGGAAGCGATCACGGGGAGCTTCGTCGCCGCGGCCATCTCGGCCATCGCGGGAGCGTTGACGCCTTGCATCATGCCGTCGCGGCTGATGTCGGTGTAGACCAGGGCCGCGAGCGGCAGGCGTTCGAAGCGACGGGCGAGGTCGAGGGCCGAAGTGGTCGAAACGTCGAGCCAGCCATGGGTGGCGACCTGACCGCCTTTGGCGTCGATGCCGAGCACGATCTTGCCGGGAAACTTAACGGCCATTTCATCCAGCCAGGTCGGTGATTGCAAAGCCTTGGTGCCGATGATGACACGGCTCACGCCCCAGGAAAGCGCGAGGGCGATGTCCGCTTCGGTGCGCAGGCCGCCGCCGAGTTGACAGGGCACACCGGCTGCGGCGACGATGGCGGCGATGCTCGGGCCGTTCGCGGGTCGGCCTTCCTTGGCGCCATCGAGATCGACGAGATGCAGGAATGTGGCGCCGTCGGCGACCCAGCGTTTCGCCATGGCTGCGGGATCGGCCCCGAAGACGGTTTCCTGCTTGTAATCCCCTTGCCGAAGACGGACGCACTGTCCGCCGCGAAGATCGATGGCTGGATAAATCTGCATTTCGAAGGATCTCAAAGACTGCGAGCGGTTTCCTGAAATGATACCGGGTTCGCGGCGCTGCGGCAGCGGAGGGCGGCGCGTCGCGGCTAACCAATTGCATTGCGAAGGGCGTGGCGTCTAAACTAGGAGGGCGTCGAGCATCTGTTACATCCGGCGAGCGGATATTATGCGACGACGGCGATCGCCGAAGAAGCGATCGAGCAACTGCGCGAGCACGAACGCGAGCATGCCCAGGAGCCGTTCCGGCTGGGAGCTTTTTAATTTGGCCAACGACCGCAGCGAGACGAAGAACCTGGCCGGCGCGGAATCGGAACGTGTGCGCGCCATGAGCTCCCGCTGGCTGGAGCTCGACGAGCAGTGGAAGAAGGATTCGCGGCGCGGGGATAAGTGATTACGGAGTTCGTTCGCGGCTTTCCGCAGGAGAGCGCTGACCTGTGCGTTCTGTGACTGTCGGCACACGCCAGCGCACTCCTGCGGAGAGCCGCGAACGCGTTTAGCTCGCAGAATGCGTATGGCGCAACACGAGCCTTAACCCGAACGCGGCAACGCCGATGACGATGAGGCCGAGGCCAAGATTGCGCCAGGGGAAACGCGTTTTCTCGGCGCGGCTGGGCTCGATGGTTTCCGGGATCGACACCGCAATGTCTTTCGTGGCGGTGTCGGCGATTTGGAATTTGGACCGGGCGCTGTGGCCGGCGCCGTCGTTGACGATGGCGAGGAACTTTCCCGGCTCGGGAAGCGGAAACTCCCAACGGCCGTCCTTGTCGGTGCGGCCCAGGACGACGAGCGTTTTGTCGGGGCGTTCGACCTGGATCTTCGCCTCACGACACGGCGTGTCGTCGTCGTAGTACGCTTCGAGCGTCACTTTGTCGGGGAGGATTTTGTGATCGAGAATGAGATTGTGGGCTTCGGCGCGGGCGGCGCACAACACGCACGTCAGGATGAGGGCGACGATGCGAAGGAACGTTGGGCGGGGGCTTGGTGATATCGACAACGACATTTTCCCTTCGAAGTTTATGGCCGAGTTGTTGGCTGTCGGCTGAGAGCTTTTGAAAAGAGCTGACAGCCGACAGGGGAACGCAGATCTTGCTCACCATTTGGGCCGCGGTTCGAACGGCACCTGGCCGACGACGACCGGTTCGAACGCACCGCCGACGGGACGGAAATCGAACCAGGTTTCTTCGACTCGTTTCAGATCGCGGTTCCGGGCTTTGGCGAATTGAAACTCGGCGTCGGCCAGCTTTTGCTCGCGGTCTTTGGGGAGCAACAGGACGAAGAACTGCGGCGGCCCGGGAAGGCGGAGTTCGTGAGCCATGCCGAGAACGGATCGCGGTTCTTGACTGAACCATTTCACGGTGTCGTTGTATTTGTCGAAGGATTCGAGTTGGAAGTCGACCGGGCGCTTCTTCAAATCGCGAATGAGCCAAAATTGATCGTTGCCGTCTTTGAAGCCGACGCGGACGCCGGCGGCGGTGAGCTTCTCCACGTGTTCGCGCGGCGAGCCCGAAGGATTGAAGCGCCACCGCTGAGCCAAAACCTCGGCACGAGTTGCGAGGCCCGGGACGCCGGTTCCATCCCCGGGGCCGTTGCCGCGTCCTTTGCCTGGACCCTTGCCGCCGCCGCTCCCGCCGCCCGTGCCGCCATCGCCGCGGGGGCCTGCTTGCTTTGCTGCGGTTCCGGCTTTCAAGTCGCGTTCGATGCCGGCGAACTGCTTCTTGCCGTCCTCGATGCGCTTGGCCAGCGCCGCCTCGTCGTCACTGGTACCGCCCGCGCCACCGGAACCGCCCACGCCACCACGAAGTCCGGACACGAAGCTCAGCGCCGGCGCCAGGTTGCGCGCGCCGATCAGCATGCCGGCCAGCACCAGTTCCTTAACCGCGTTGGCGTTGGCGCCGGGCGCGTTGAACACCGGCACGCCGCGCTCGCTCATGGCCTTGACCGGGATGTTGTTGGTGCCCGCCCCGGCGCGCCCGATGGCCAGCACCGAGTCGGCGATGCTCATTTCATGCATGTCGTGCGAGCGCACCAGGATGGCATCGGGCGATTGCGCCTCCTTGCTCACCGTGTAGAGCTCCGGCGGCAGGCGCTTCAACCCGACGTGCGAGATCTGGTTCAGCGCAAGGATTTCAAACATCGTGGATTTGCTCATTCCCGTGCACGGGCATCGCTGCCCTTCCCCTTTGGCAAGCGCCTGCAGCCCGCGCCGCAGTCGCCACTCAGTCACCAATCAGCCACCAAT
>JBAXFO010000501.1:0-4284 GCA_037139885.1 Planctomycetota bacterium | reverse complement strand
TTGCGATAGTCCAGTTGCATGAATTCTTTCAGCACGAGGCACGCGAACAGTTGCGGCTGCGGGGCAATCAAAGGTGTCAGGACCCTTTTAATAAGGATCCTGACACCTTAATTAATTCCGGGCGGCGCTTTGGGCAACTCGGCAAGATCGGCCAAGCCTTGTCGAATGGTTTTGGGGTCGCACTGCAAAAGATCGGCAATGTACTCGAAACCGCCGTGCCCGAGCTTGGCGGCTTCGACCGCGGCATAACGACGACGATCCTTCTCGCGGAGCGAGTGATACATCGTCTTCATTGAGAGTTCGATTTGAGGGGTGTATGGCTGCATGGTAAGCTCCCGTCCGTGAGATCGCGTGAAGCGAAAAACTCCGGTTTTGTCGCACAGCTGAGCTTACCATCGCCGACCTCAAATCGGGAAGTTGTTTTTTGAGCGTTCCTTAGCGAAATTGCTATTCAAAGACCGGTGAGACGCTCGAAGAGGTCGAGGTGCTGGCGGGCGACGACGGGCCATGCGAATTCGTTGCGATCGCGTTCGAGACCCTTTGCGGCGAAGTCGCGGCAACGCTCGGGAGAGTGGATCAGATCGCCGATGGCTTTCGTCCATCCTTGCTCATCTTTCTCGCCGACGATCACACCCGATTCCTTGACGACGAAGGGGATCTCGCCGCTGTCGCTGCCGATAAACGGCACGCCGGCGGCGAACGATTCGACGACCATCCGCCCAAACTGCTCTTTCCAGTTCGCCGTCGTCTGGCTCGGAGCGCACATCACCGTCATGGCGTTCAAGTAGGCAGGAACTTGATCGTGGACCACATCGGTGCAGAGCCGAACGCGGTCGCCGTGCTTCGCGGCCCAGGCGCGAAGCTGGGCCTCCATGACCCCGGCTCCCACAAACATCGCTCGCCAATCGCCGGCAAGGCCGTCGAGGGCGCGGGTCATCAGATCGAGCCCCTTCTCGGGGACGAATCGCCCCAAGTAGCCGACCACCGGAGGCCCTGGCTGCCATCCGAGTTTTTGCAGGATGGCCCGGCCAGCAGCAGCATCGGGGCGAAACGCTTCGAGATCGACTCCGAGAGGAATTCTCGCCATTGGCTTATCGTACCCCGGCCGCTGCGAAAGCGTGTTCTGCACGAGCGAACCGCTGCAAATCCATCCGGCGGCTTTCCCCATCGCGTAGTTCTCGATCCAGGAGAAAGGGGGTGGATATTTCTTGTTAATGCTCTGTGCCGAGCGGTAAACCAGCTTCGCGCCGGACGGCGTCCAGAGCGCGATTTGCCCGCCGGCGAAAATATAGGGCTCCTCCCAGCAATGCACGACATCCCACCCCTCGGCAAGGATCGACCTGAGCTTCAGGCTATAAAGGAATACGTGAACGCTCCGCGTGAAATACGCGTTCAGACCGACTTTGCGGCATGGCCTATCGGGGTTAATGGTGAGAGTCGTGGGCCGAAGATCGTCTCCGTGAAAGTACTTCGGAGCGACGATCGTGACGTCCCAGTCGTCTTTGCCGATTCGGGCGATTTCATGCATCAGGCGCCGGTTCATGCCCACGGTGTAGGAGTGGCCGATCGACAGCAGCCGACGCCGGCGTCTCGGAGAGCGAGGCGATATCGATCCCGTTTCGGTCGGCTGCGCGGTCACACAAACTCATTTCTCGGATTCAGGGCTGTTTGATTATCGGGCCAGTGAGCCAGAATCCGCCGTTCTCTGGGAAGATAGGCAGAACAGGCAGGCACCCAGCTTCACCATTTTTATGCGCGACCCGATAATCAAACAGCCCTGTTCTCGGATTTGGCCATGAGCAAACGAACGAACGCTTCGCCGTCGCCGTTGCCGATGGGATACGCCAGAATTTGATACTCGCCGTTCGCGTCGGGCACGCGGCCGCCCAAAACCACGGGGCGAATCGCGTAATCGAGCCGGGCCAGCGCATCGACGATGGCCTGGTAGGTGAGGCAAGCAAAGGCCCCTTTGGCTTGGTCTTCGGTTGGCGCCAGGATCCAGCGGCGCGATCAGGGCGCCAGCCGCTGTTTCGTCCACGCGCCGGCGCCGGTCTTCGTGTAGCGGATGCGGTCGTGCAAGCGGTTTTCGCGCCCCTGCCAAAACTCGATCGCTAGCGGGGCGAGCCGATAGCCGCCCCAGTGTTCGGGCCGAGGGACGTCGTCGGCGGCTTGATATTGGATTTGCAAGTCTTGCATGCGTTGCCGGAGCGTGGCGAGGTCGATGACCTGGCTTTGCGGCGACACCAGCGCTCCCAGGCGATGCCCCTTGGGGCGCGACGCGAAATACGCATCCGATTCCGCGGGGCTGACGGCGCTCACCGTTCCCTCGATGCGGATCTGGCGCTGGAAGGTCGGCCAAAAGAAAAGGAGCGAGGCGAACGGGTTCACCGCCAGTTCGCCTCCCTTGCGGCTCAGATAGTTGGTGAAGAAGGTGAAGCCGCGGTCGTCGTGCCCGCGGAGCAGGACCATGCGGACCGAAGGCTTCCCGTCGACGCTGGCCGTGGCTAGGGCCATGGCGTTGAACTCGGGCACAGCCGCCTCTTCGGCCCCCCGCAGCCAGCGTTCGAATTGCGGCAACGGGGTCGGTTCGAGATCGCGTTCGTCGAGTGGGAATTCGGGATAAAGCGACATGATGGGCCCCCGTAGAAACGCAACGACCGAACGCCATTACGATAGGCCGAGCCAACGATTTCGGCGAGAAGAGTTGAAGTAGGCCCGTGCGCGGCAAAAAGTTCGATAGCGGGGAATGTCTGTCGAGGAAATGGCGTGGGGATCAAGCTGGGCGCGCAAAAAAAGTCCCGCCAGAGGCTACTTCGACGTCGCCCAGTCATCGAAGCCACCATCCGGCAGGACTACATCCTTTCTAACTTGTTTGGCCGCGATAGCAAGAAAAATTTGTGAAAAACCTTCGAAATTCTCGGACGACGGACCGTCCACGATTCTGCTTACGACAGTCCGCTTATGTCGGAGCGTTATGGGGGCCGAAATCGCGGGCCGCGGCTTTTTTATTTTGGCGGATGCGTTTCCCCAGCACGAAAGATTTCGCACGGATTCGCGAACGATTCGCCCCCGATTCTCCTGCGGAAAATTGCAGCTGTCGAGGAAAACTGGTAAATTCGCGCCGAACTGGTCTTGAGAAACTGGGTAAATCGGATAAATTCAGCTGAACGAGACAATACACAAGCGTCAAAGATTGTGGTTCGGCTCGAAATCGATGGACCTTAAGTGAATGGACGCCGTGACTGAACTTTTGGAAACGATTCGCGCCAAGAACCTTGCCCATGGAAGCTTTCGAGGTTTTCTCCATGTTTTGATTGGGCGACGCGTCTCGGGCCCTGCCGGCGAACTCGTCAGTTCGGGCATGACGTTTCGCGACGTGGCGGCCCTATTGAAGAAGTTGCGCTGGGAGCCCAACGACGTCAAAGAGCTGGGCATCGATCCCGATAGCCTGCCGCCTCGCGACCGCCAACGTTACTGGTTTATGGCGATCTGCCAGGCCCATGTCGATGGCGAGGCGGCCAGTGTGGAAGCTGAACGCTTCACGAGCGCCCTGCAAGCCGTCGGCTACAAGGTCGGCCCCGCTCCGGGCCAGGGCCGCGTCGGCTGATTTGCGTTGAAGCCGCTGGCGTTTCCCATCGAACGTGTTAAACTTGGCGCACGAAACACGCGACCAAGGAAGACATTCATGTATCAGGCTCATTTGTTGCTGAAGAAAGACAACGACTTTTCGTTCGCCAAGGTCCGAGAACGGCTGGCGCCGAATTTTCCCGAAGCGAATTGGACCGATGGCTCGTGGAGCTTGGTCATGACGACGAGCGATTGGGAAATCGCGTTTCAAGAAGTCGGCGGCCCGGAAGTGTTGCAAGAATCGCAGCATATCGCCGAGCAAATCACCGGCGAGGAAGATGACCAAGGCATCGGTACGTGTGAGCGCCGGGTCGAGATCCGCAGCGATGTGCCGGATCCGGAATTGGAACACTTCGAAAAATTTCAGAATGTGCTGGAAGCGATGCGGACGTTTCAGGGGACCATCCTGGTCGATCCGCGCGAGCCGTGTGTGCTTTAAGGCGATTGAAACAATTCAAGTGCGTCAACCCGACTCGATTTTCGGTTGAGGCGAGCCGCCGGGCTTGTCCCGGCGGGATAAACCCGCCGGCTCACGCCGAAGCCGGACGACGAACCGACGAACGCCGCAGCGACGCTAAACTTCGGCCCCGATGGCATCCAAGATTTGTTGAGCACGCCCGCGGAGGTCGGCTTCGCGGTCGGCGCCGAGATGTTCGC
>JBAXFO010000500.1:0-4294 GCA_037139885.1 Planctomycetota bacterium | reverse complement strand
CGAAGTGGTGGAAATGCGTTACAAGGCCGAAATCACCGCAGGCGCTTTGAAGCTGCCAGAGAGCAGGATCATTGCCGATTTGCTTCTGCGACGGGTCGATGCCGAGGGTTGGAAGGATGCCATTGTAACGAAGAACATCCTACAGGCACGAAGCCCCGCCACGGCCCGCCGCCTTACGACATTGGTCCGTGATCGGTTGGCAACGATGGGACCGGACTTGTGGAAGCTGATTCGTGACGGCAAAGGGACGGTCGCCGCTCACGCCGTCTTCGCCGCCGCCGTCAAGCACAGCCCGTTGCTCGGCGACTTCCTGGAGATCGTGGTCGGCGAACAGTATCGACTGTTCAGCCCGGTGCTGTCGCCGAAGATGTTTGCCGATTACCTCGAAGGTTGTCGAGAGCGTGATCCCGAAATGCCGCAGTGGAATGAAACGACACGCAGGCGGCTCCGGTCCTCGGTGTTCCAGATGCTTGCCCAGGCGGGCTACATCGAGAACACTCGCAGCCTCAAGCTGCAAACGGTCCATGTTGCCGGTCAGGTGCTTTATTACCTGAAGGCCAACCGAGAAGAATATGTGCTGCGCTGCATCCAGGTGGCCCCATGAGTAATTCTCTTCACGAGCGTTTGGACAAGATTCTGCCGAGGGTCATCTCCGATGACTTCCTGAGCGGCAGCGGCATCGGCAACGAGATCGCTTTCTACATCTTCGACTACCCGCCCGAAGATGAATTGACGGTTCGAGATCACGTCATCTTCCTGCTCGACCACATTCCGAAGCAAAAGCACGGTATGCGGGTCAAGCACATCAACTTATTCGATTTCGTGATGGACTACCTCAAGAGCCGCAAACTGCTCGACAAGGCGATCCAGATGCAGCGTGAGAAAGGCGACGAGGCGTTGCAGAGGGCGCTTGCTGGCCCATTGCACGAATCGAAATTGAGCAGCGTCTTCGCCGAGGTCGCCAAACCGGAGCAGCACGATCTCGTCATCGTCTCTGGAGTGGGCAGCGTTTGGCCGCTGCTGCGTTCGCATACCCTGCTGAACAACCTTCAGCCGGTCATGGGCAAGACGCCCCTCGTGCTGTTTTACCCTGGCCGATATGACGGTCAATCGCTCCGTCTGTTCGGCAAGATCAAGAGCAACAACTACTACCGGGCCTTCAAGCTGGTTCCGTAATTCGAGGCTGAAATGCTCATCAAGAACCTCTTTGAACGAGACATCTTCCGACCCATCAACGGCGTCGTGAAAGCGGATCAGCTTGACGATACCTCCGTCTGGCAGGAGTTGGATGAGTTCGTCATCACCAAGGAATTGGACAAGCACTTCAGCAACTTCATCTCGTGGTATCTGCAAGCCGTGGAGCAAGGAACGAACCCCGATCCCACCGGCAAGATGGGTATCTGGATTTCGGGCTACTTCGGCTCTGGCAAATCGCATTTCTTGAAGGTGCTGTCGTACCTACTTCGGAACCGCACGCACAAGAACAAGAATCAAAGCAGGCAAGCGGTCGAGTTCTTCGAGAGCAAGGTGAAAGACACCATGCTCTTTGCGGACATCAAGCGGGCCGTCGCCGCCAATACCGATGTCATTCTCTTCAACATCGACAGCAAGGCCGATCACCGCACGGGGCGAGACTTGATCCTCCGGGTCTTTCTCAAGGTCTTGAACGAGTTGCAGGGCTACAGCGGCGACCACCCGCACATCGCCCACATGGAGCGTCACCTGGAGTCGAAAGGCAAGTTGGAAGCGTTCAAGGTTGCCTTCCGAAAACTCAACGGCAGCGATTGGGTCACTGAACGAGACGCTTACGAATTCAGCCAAGATGAGGTTGTCAAAGCCCTCAGCGAAACCTTGGGCCAAAGCGAGGCGGCTTCGGTCAGGTGGATCGAAGGGGCCGAGCAAAATTTCCCGCTCACGGTCGAGAACTTCTGCAAGTGGGTCAACGACTACCTCGATTCCAAAGGGCCGCAGCATCGGATCGTGTTCCTGGTCGATGAAGTCGGCCAGTTCATCGGAACCGATTCGCACCTGATGCTCAACCTGCAAACCATCACGGAGGAGTTGGGGACGATCTGCCGTCGCCGGGCCTGGGTCGTCGTCACGTCCCAGGAAGACATGGACGCCGTGCTGGGCGATATGAGCAAGACGAAGAAGCAAGACTTCTCGAAGATTCAGGGCCGCTTCTTCCCGCCGCTCTCCCTCTCCAGCGCCAACGTCGATGAAGTCATCCAGTCCCGCCTGCTGGCAAAATTGACCGACGTGAAAGCCGAAATCGAAGACGTGTTCAAGAAGCGGGGCGACATCCTCAAGAGCCAACTCACGTTCAAGAACTGCGGCATGAACTTCCGGCAGTTCAAGGACGGCGAAGATTTCGTCAAGAACTATCCATTTGCCCCGTACCAATTCCAACTGATCCAAAAAGTCTTCGAGTCGATCCGCAAGGCCGGGGCCACGGGTATGCACTTGGCCCGTGGCGAACGGTCGATGCTCGATGCCTTCCAGTCGGCGGCGAAGACCGTCTCCGTTCATGAGGTCGGCATCCTGGTCCCGCTTTACGACTTCTACCCGTCCATCGAAAGTTTCCTGGATACGGCGGTCAAGAAGACCATCGACCAGGCGAGGACCAATTCCAGCCTGGAGCCGTTCGACATCAAACTGCTCCAGGTTCTCTTCCTCATCCGGTATGTGGATGAGATGAAGGGGAACGTGGACAACCTCGTGACCCTTTGTCTCGACCAGATCGACGGCGACCGACTGGCCCTGCGCCGCCGCATCGAGGAGAGCCTGGGGCGACTCGAAAAGGAAACGCTCATCTGCCGTAGCGGGGAAAACTACTTCTTCCTGACCAACGAAGAACGAGACATCAACAAGGAAATCAAGCAGGTCGATCTCTCGAACGGCGAAGAGGCCAAGCTCCAGGGCGAGATCATCTTCGAGGACGTATTGAAGGGGCAACGTAAGTACCGCTTCAGCGCCAACAAGATGGACTTCGAGTTCAACCGGCGCTGCGATCAATTCCCGGTCGGCAATCAGAAGGAAGGGGCGTTGCTCGTCTCGGTCATCACCCCCTTGGCCGACGATTACGAGATTTACGACAAGGGCAAAGCGATCTTGGAGAGTTCGACGGAAGGCGGCTACGTCCTGATCCGCCTGGGCAACGAAGAGAGCTTGGGCCGTGAATTGCGGACGTACCTCCAGACCGAGAAATACCTATCTCGCAAGAACGACGGCACGCTTTCCGAATCGACCCGCCGAATCCTTCGGGACTGCGCCGAAGACAACCGCAAGCGGCGCACCCGATTGACGACGCTTCTTGGCGACATGCTCACCGCCGCCGAGTATTTCGTCGCAGGGCAACCCCTCAAGCTCAAGGCGGCAACCTCTTGGGCGGCTCTGGACGAAGCCCTCGAATACCTCATCCAGAATACGTTCAACAAAATGAGCTTTTTGAAGCGGCTCACGCCCGAATCTGAACGTCTGAAGGAAATCCAGACCATTATTCGCTGCAACGACGCCGCCAAGGAAACCCTTCTGTTCCAGGCCGGTGAAAACAACCCGCTGGCCCTCGACGACCTCCGCAATTACCTCCAACTCTGCGCCATGAAGAGTCAACAAGTCGTCCTGCACGACATGCTGGAGAAGCGGTACGCTCTGCGGCCCTACGGGTGGCCGGATGAAGAAGTGCTGCTTCTGGTGGCCCGGCTCCTCGTCCTGAGCGAAATCAACTTGGTGATGGACTCCACGGCGTTGCCCATCGAGAAGGTGTACGAGGCGATCACGACCCCGGCGAAGCGCCGCAAGATCATCGTTCGCAAGCGGGAGACTTCCGACCCCAAGGCGATCCAGAACGCCCGCAGCCTGGGCAAAGACCTCTTCGCCGAGATGGGGCCAGACGGCGAGGACGGCCTGACCACGTTCCTGCAAACGAAACTCAAGGGCTGGCAGACGGCGCTGCACGGCTACAAGCAACTGGCCGACACCGGCAACTACCCCGGTGGCGACGAGATCACACAAGGACTGGCGCTCACCAACCCGCTGATTGCCGACAAGGACAGCAAGAAGTTCATCGAGCGATTCAACTCGCTCAAGAAAGACCTGCTCGATCTGGCGGATCAGTTCCATGATCTGGAGCATTTCTACGAACACCAGAAGCCGACCTGGGAAAAGCTCCGCAAGGCCCACGCTGCCTTCCAACTCAATCGGCTCGAACTGGAGAAGGACGCTCAGGCCGGTCCCGCTCTCAAGCGAATGCAGGAAATCTTGTCGGCCAAAAGTCCTTATGGACTCGTCAAGG
>JBAXFO010000499.1:0-4305 GCA_037139885.1 Planctomycetota bacterium | reverse complement strand
TCCAGCAATTGCGCGCCATCGCCATCGACGCGAAGCATCAGGACCTGATCATCACGGACAAAGAGCTGAACGCGGTGCTCACGTACCATATTCCCGAAGTGTTCGCACAGGGGTCGGCGCGATAAAAAAGGACGTCACAGCGCTCGATACTGCCCTCCTCAACGCGGGTCCGAACGCCGCCCAATGCCTTTAGGAGAGGAGGAGCTCGATGAGATCACCTTTTGATTTGCGACGCGTAATCGGCAAGGTCGCGATCGGCGCGGTGTTGTTGTTCCTGGCGGCATTTGCCGCCTCGAGCAGCAAAGAAAATCAGCTGGCCGGCAGCGCGCGGGTCGTCTCTGTGGAAGAAGTGCAGACAGGGCGTGCGGTGACGACCGTCGACGCGGAGGCCGCGCGTGCGGAAGTCGCTCAACGAACGCCTGTGCGCGCAATCGGCGACCCGTACGGCCTCTTCAGCGCGGTTGGCTTGGACCTCCGCAACAAAGAGGTCATCCTCCAAGACGAGAATCTCTTTCGCATTCTGACCTACGACCGCACAGCCAATACGCCTCCCAGCGCTCCGCTGAGCGAGCCCAAGCGATTCATTGCCGGGGACATGACAAACCTGGCGTTGAACTGCGCCCTGTACGTTGATCCGCAGAACGGCGATATCTATACCGTCAATAACGACAGCATCGACAGCACGGTGGTGTTCTCCCGTCAGGCGAAGGGCAATGTGGCGCCAGACCGCGAATTTCATACGCCCCATGGAACCTTTGGCATCGCAGTGGACGAGAAAGAGCAGGAAGCCTTCTTCACCGTCCAGCATTCTCACGCCGTGGTCGTATTCCCCAAGATGGCCAAGGGCGAAGACCCGCCGGTTCGTTCCATACAGGGTGACCACACTGGCCTGGGCGACCCCCATGGAATCGCCATCGACAGCAAGAACGATCTGATTTTCGTCAGTAATTTCGGTTCGACCAACACGATGCGTCGCAGTACGACCACGACGAGAAGCTACGGAAGGGGACCTCAGGGCAAGGAGTTCTGGCCGCTCGATCGAGACGACGCAGTCCCCGGGTCGGGAAGAAATGTGCCGCCGTCGATTACGGTGTATCCGAAGAAAGCCAGCGGAGACGCCGCGCCCCTCCGGGTCATCCAGGGACCCGCAACGCAACTGAATTGGCCGGCGGGTATGGCGGTCGACTCCGAGCGCGGCGAGCTCTACGTCGCCAACGACATGGACGCCTCGGTGTTGGTTTTCAGCACGTCCGCCAACGGCGATACGGCGCCGATCCGGATGCTGAAGGGTCCCAAGACCCTCCTCAAGTACCCCGACGGCGTGGCCCTGGATTTGGAAAACCATGAGTTGTGGGTTGCGAATTTCGGCAATCACGCAGCCACCGTGTACAAACTGGACGCCTCGGGCGATACGGCTCCGTTACGGATGATCCGAAGCGGACCTCTCAACGCCAATGTGCCCGCCCTGGGAAATCCGTTTTCCGTCGCGTTCGATACCAAGCGGAAGGAAATCCTGGTGCCGAATTGAGTGGCCCATCCGCAGATTGCGGCATTCGCCAGGTCGGCGAATGGAGTCAGCGCTCCCGCTCGGAGAATCGAAGGACAGAAAACCATTCTGTCGCGGACGATGCATGGGATTGGCTACGACGAAATTCACGACGAGATCGTCGTGCCTCAGGCGTTTTCTCAAGCCGTTCTGACCTTTCGGGGAGGCGCGAACGGAGAACAAGCGCCGCTTCGGGTCATTCAGGGATCGCTCACCCAGTTGAAGGCGCCGGACCGGATGGCCCTGGATCCGGTGAACAACGAAATTTACATCGTCGAACGGGGTTACGTGTTGGTCTTCCCCAGGGAGGCCAATGGCAATGTGGCGCCGATTCGAAGGCTGGAAGGCCCGAACACCGGAATATCCGGTCTCAGCTTCGTGGCGGTGGATCCCGTTCGCAATCTGTTGCTCGCGGCAGGCGGGGGCAAGATTCGGATTTTCAATCGCACGGACGACGGCGACGCGAAGCCCAAGGCCATCATCGGCGGACCCAAGAGCGGATTCAATGGACCCAACGGTCCCATTGCTGTTTACGCCCCCACGGGGATGATTGTGTCCTCTTCGCACGTGTCTGGAAGCGCGGGGTCGGAACAGCTCAACAACGTTGGCGAGGTTGTGGTATTCAGCGTCAACGACAATGGCGACGTGCCTCCTCGCTGGCGCATTGGTCGGGGCTTCCTGAAGGTGCCGCGCGGCATCGCATTGGATGCCGAGGGGAAGAATATAATCGTGAGCGAGAAGATAGGAAACCGGGTCGTGACCTTCCATCTTCCTGAGGTCTATTGATTGCACGATTGAAACCGCTCCGTCTCCGCGCCATTCCCTCGGTCGAAAAGGTTCTGCAAGCGATCGGCGACTCGGGCCTTCCCCGCCCCATCGTCGTCGACGTCGTGCGGCGAGAATTGAACGCGCTCCGATCGCAAAAGAGCGTTCCAGCCGTCGACGCCGTGCTCGATCGGGTGCGTGTCCGGCTGCAGGCGGTGCGCGCCTCGCGCATCCAGCCCGTGATCAACGGCACCGGGATTCTCGTGCACACCAACTTCGGCCGCTCCCCGCTCGGTCCTGAGGTCCTTGACGCGATTTCGACGATCGGATCCAACTACAACAACCTGGAATACAGCCTCACCGACGGGGCGCGCGGCGGGCGCGCGGCCTATCTCGAGCACGGTCTCGCTGTACTGTGCCGCGCCGAGGCCGCGACCGTCGTCAACAACAACGCCGCCGCGCTCGTGTTGATCCTCAGACATTTCTGCCGAGCGGACGCCACGGAAGTGGTGATTTCGCGAGGTGAGCTCGTGCAGATCGGCGGCGGATTTCGGATTCCGGACGTCCTCGAGTCGAGCGGCGCGCGCCTGCGCGAAGTGGGCACGACGAACCAGACATCGCTCAACGATTATGCCCGCGCGATCACCCGCCGCACGGCGCTCATCCTCAAGGTGCACCGCAGCAATTTCTTCATGGATGGCTTCGTGGAGTCGCCGACGACGGAGGACCTGGCGGCGTTGGCCAAGCGCAAGCGAATCCCGTTCGTCGAAGACCTCGGAAGCGGGGCGATGATTGAGACCCAGTCGATCGATGGACTCGAGCACGAGCCGACGCCCGCCGAGGTGATTCATCGCGGCGTGAACCTGGTGTGCTTCAGCGGCGACAAACTGCTCGGCGGACCGCAGGCCGGCGTCATCGCCGGCAAGAAAACGCTCATCAGCGCGCTGAAGCGCGAGCCGTTCTTTCGCGCGTTACGCTGCGACAAGTTGATTTTGTCTGCGCTCGAAGCGACAGTCGATGCGTACCTGCGCGGCGACAAGGGCATTCCCGTCCTGGAAATGATGCATGTCACCAATGACCATCTGAGAGGCCGCGCCGAACGGATTATTGCCGCGCTCGCCGGGGCGCCGGTCACAGGCCGGATCGGCGCGGGCCGCGCCAAAATCGGCGGGGGAACGATGCCGCGCTCTGAAATGCCTTCGGTCACCATTGACTTGACGCACGGCGCCATCAAACCGCAGGAACTGGCGCACCGACTGCGGGCGCAGCCGATTCCGGTGATCGGCTACGTCGCGCGCGGCGCCGTCAAGCTCGACTTGCGGACGATTTTTCCAAGGCAGGACGTCGACGTCATCAGCGCTGTCCGCGCCATTTCTCTTTCGTAACGCATTCTCGATGTCCGACGCTCAACATTTCATCGTCGCCACCGCCGGTCACGTCGATCATGGCAAGAGCGCGCTCGTCAAGGCGCTGACCGGCACGGATCCGGATCGCCTGCCGGAGGAAAAGGCTCGCGGGATCACGATCGACCTCGGTTTCGCTCACCTTGAGCTGCCGTCGCCGGACGCTCCGTCATCGTCGTTTGCCCTCGGAATCGTCGACGTGCCCGGCCATGAAGACTTCGTGAAGAACATGGTCGCGGGCGTGGGATCCATCGACCTCGCGCTTCTGATCGTGGCAGCCGACGATGGATGGATGCCGCAGACCGAGGAGCATCTCCAGATCCTCACCTACTTTGGCGTGCGCCGCGCCGTGGTCGCGCTGACGAAAATCGATCTGACGCCGGATGCCCCAGGCGCCGTCGCGGCAATCCGCGAGCGGCTGCTCGACAGTCCCTTCGCCGAGGCCCCCATCGTTCCGACCTCCGTGATGACCGGACAAGGAATCGACGATTTGAAGGCGACGCTCGCGCATGTGCTCGCCGGCACGCCGCGACCTCGCGATATCGGCAAGCCGAGGCTGCCGGTCGATCGTGTGTTCACATTGCCTGGCAT
>JBAXFO010000498.1:0-4305 GCA_037139885.1 Planctomycetota bacterium | reverse complement strand
GCGGCGCCGCGAACGAAAATCGGCTCGTCGACTTCTTCGAGTTCCTCTTCGAAGTCGACGACTTCATGATTGTCCCAGAATTCAGCCAATTTCCGAATCGAATCGGTTCCGGGCAGCTTTGGCTTTTTCATCGCTTCTTCCATTGTCTGTAGCGCCGCTTCTCTCGTTCGGTCATCTCCCGGGCGGTTACGGGATAACCGCTCCCATCGGCAAACCGAATCAGCACGCAAAACAGATATCGCCCCGCCTCGGTTTGTCCCTGAACGTAGTATAGCGGGTTCTCGCCTTCGGATTTCGCGCGGCGAACCAGCGGCTTTCCAAAACAGACCTGCTCGACTTCCTCAGGCGTCACACCGTGACGAGCGATGTGCTGGACTCGATCTTCGGGCCAAAGGATGTCGTCAATCGTCATCGAGAAATGTGTTTCAGCGTTACAGCGAGGTGTCAGTTTCTTCTAAAGTATATTTCGTAATTCGACAGAAAATTCATATCAATTAATCGAGAATTGAAAAATCAGCTTCTACGCTCGCTGTAGTCTGATTGACCTCGACATCGTAAAGATGTTGGGATTGGGTAGTTCGAAAAGTTGCGGTCTCGCCGTACAAATTTTCATATTGTATGTTTTGTTTACGCTGCCGTTCGGAGCTAAAAGTAATTTCAATCACAAGATCCTCATATTAAAGAAAAGTGCGTACACAAAGATTCAAAGTGCCGCTCCAAAACCAGCGGCAATTTTTTCCATCGCCTTTCGACTCTCGATAAATTTTCCTCTGCGATCATTAATCGCGTTGGATTGACGCTTTACGCCACCGTCAAGTTCACCTTGTATAAATGCGTTATGAACGATAGAGACTAAGAAATCCTCAACAAAGCCATCCGGAACTTCATTCAGGGCCGACGCCAACTCATTAATTGAAATGAGGTAATGGCGATATGCAACTCGAAAATCCGCAGGACTATCTGAAAGATCTATCAACGTTGCACGACGGCAAAATGCTTCCAGCGAAATCGATCTATCGCGAGGGGAAGGATCTTTCTTTAGCCCTTTGGTGAGATCTGTCCAAATCTGAAAGTCCTCCTTAAGAATTTTAAGTATGCTTTGCTTTGCCTTCTCTGTCGGCGTCAAGCTGCTTGAGGTAAACCGAATCACACAAAATACGACGACAAACGCCGCAATCGCTCCGGCCGTCAAATAATTCGCAACGCCGCTTCGCATTTGGGCTCCGATAACAGAAGTTTTATCGCATGAGTTGCCGCTGCAGATCGTCGATCGCCGCCATCAGCGGAGCGTCGGAAGCGTCCATGGCGAGCGGTTGCACGAGCAGATCCGGCATGACGCCTTGGCCCGCATAAGGCAGACCCTTGGGCGAGAAGAAGCGAGCGATCGTGAGACGCAAGCCTCCTGTGGGCAGGCCGCCCATCGCGTCGGGAAGTTTCACTAAACCTTGCAGGCTCCCTTTACCGTACGTGGGTTGACCGAGAATGCGGGCCCGGCCGTTGTCTTTCAGGGCTCCGGCGACGACCTCCGCGGCGCTGGCGGTTTCGCCGTCGACGAGAATCACCACGGGCACGGTCCATGCGTCGGCGTTGCGGGCATGGTAAACGGTGCTGAGCTTGGGATCGTAGTTTTCGGTCGATGCGATGACGCCGGTGGCCAGGAAGCGGCGGGCGACTTCGACGGCGGCTTCGATCAGGCCGCCGGGATTGCCGCGCAGGTCGAGGACGAGGCCTTTCATGCCTTCTTTGTTGAGCGTGAGGAAGGCGCCTTCGACTTCTTGCGGGGTCGATTCCTGGAAGTGCGAAATGTTCAAATAACCGATGCCCATGCTTTTGAGGTCGATCTGCACGCTCGGAATGAACGTGGCCGCGGCCGGCTTGAAGGTGTCGTTCAGATCGCGGAACTGCGTGGGGGTGAGGTAGGCGGTGTATTCATCGATGCCGTAGCAGGCGCCGCACGCGAGCTCCAGGAGGGATACGGTCGGGTTCAGTTCGAGCGACGACTGCCCCGCCAGAGCGACTTCGCGGATGGCCTTCATGCATTCGGAGCGGTTGAGTTTGCCGGCCTCGGCCTTTTTGCGGCCAAGATAGTCGCGGAACGACGCCACCGCTGCGGGCTTGGCCTGATGCAAATGGCCGACGACGAAACCGGGATCGCGCAGAGCAGATTCGAGTTCTTCGATGCCTTTACGCAGGAGGATGCCGGAGGAGATCTTGGTTTTGGGGAGAGAGTTTTCGATGAGCGTATCGAACACGGTGGCGTTCAGACGCAGGGCCTGGGCGTATTCCAGCGAGAGAACTTCTTTGCGGTAGCCGATGTCTTTGTGACGCTGCTCCTGCCAGTAGCGACGCAAGACAGTGGTCTGGCGATCTTTGAGGCCGGCGGCGTCGCGCTGGAGTTTGATGGCGTCGTCGTAAGCGGCGAAGGCCTTGTCCCATTCGTAAGATTGTTCGTGGGCTTCCGCACGGGCGATGGCGGCTTTGAATTTGCCGGTTTCCGCAAAGGCCAGCGACGACCCCGCGAGGACCAAGCCGCCCGCCAGGGCATGCGTGAAAATCGAGCCGAAAAATTTTCGGGCCTGCACGAGCGACCTCCTCGGGAGAGAGGCGTTTCATGAATTCGCAGATGTCGGCAGCCAATGCCGAAATTGGGACACTGGATTCTCACTATAAATGAGATCGACGTCTCCGTCAAATAGACGTTATACGATTCGGGAAAGATTCCGAAAATGTTTCAAGTTCGACGAACCCGGGATTGAGCGACTCCGAAAACCGGTTTGCTCCGTCCCGTTTGCTCCATCCATCGAGGAACCGCATCCATGGCCGATTCCGCCCGGCGCGAGTTGATCGATCAGGCCCGTATGATCGTCGTGAAAGTGGGGACCAACGTCCTCACCGGCAACGATGGCCGACTCGCGCCCGATCGCCTGCAAAGCCTCGCCGATCAGATTCAACGGCTGCGGGCTGGGGGTCGGCAGGTCGTGCTCGTCAGCTCCGGGGCGATTGGGGCGGGCATGGGTCGGCTCGGTTTGGCGGAACGTCCGACCGATTTGCCGCACCTGCAAGCGTGCGCCGCCATCGGGCAAAACTTTCTGATGCGGGCCTACCAGGAATGCCTCGAAACGCATGGGGTGACCGCGGCCCAAATCCTGCTCACGGCCGGCGACTTCGATAGCCGGGGGCGGTATCTCAATGTTCGCAACACCATTCTCACGCTGTTCGAATGGAACGTGCTGCCGATCATCAACGAGAACGACACCGTGAGCGTGGCCGAGATCCGTTTCGGGGACAACGATCACCTCGCCGCCATGGTGACGAACCTGTTGCGCGCCCAATTGCTGGTGCTCTTGACGAATGTCGACGGCCTCTACGACGGCGATCCGCGCGACGCGAACGCGAAACGGCTCGACACCGTGCCCGTCATCGATGGCGATGTGATGGATCTTGCCGGGGCCTCGAAAAGCACGCTCGGCACAGGCGGCATGCGCAGCAAGCTTCGCGCCGCTCGTCTCGCGACCGCAGCCGGCGAATCGGTCATCATGGCCAACGGCAGCATCCCCGGCGTCCTCGACGCCATCTTCGCCGGCGAATCGGTCGGCACGCTGTTCTTGGCCCACGGCAGCTCCATGCCGTCGTGGAAACGTTGGCTCGGCTACACGGCTCGCCCCAAGGGTCTTATTCTCGTCGACGCCGGCGCTCGTCAAGCGGTGCAGACCAAGGGCAAAAGCCTGCTCGCCATCGGCGTCGTCCGCGTGCAGGGAGAGTTCGAGAAAGGCGATGTCGTCGCCCTCTGCGATCTCGACGGCCTCGAATTCGCCCGCGGCCTCACCAATTATCCCTCCACCGATATCGCCAAAATCCTCGGCCTGCGCACCGAACAAATCGCCGACGTGCTGGGCGACGTTGCGTATGAGGAGATCGTGCATCGGGATAATTTGGCGGTGACCGACCACGTTTGATGCATCGGCGAATCCCGCAGGGTGGGTTGAGCCAACAGGCGAAGCCCACCAAGAAGGTTGGACGCTCCTTCCATTTCGACACCCGAATAGCGGTATACGGGTCTACCGGTTGGAAGGAATCGTTGAGAGAACGATGTCTAAGGCAAAAAAATAGCGTTCCCAAAGAATTGGGAACGCTGGGCCGAAGATGCGATCTTCGGGGAAGTTATCTGTATATTAAGCCATATCGGTCGCCAGGTCAAGATGGATGACGAAAAAATGCCGATGAGCGATCATCGTTCGAGTATGTCGCGGTCGGCGATCGGCCCGCGCGCCACCTTGTCGCGGACTTCCGCTTCGAACTGGTTCG
>JBAXFO010000497.1:0-4310 GCA_037139885.1 Planctomycetota bacterium | reverse complement strand
AGGTCCCGGCCATGCCGTCTTCGAAGGCGGCGTCGGTCCCCTGCTGCAAGCGGCGCAATCCGCCCTGGCGCAGGCCCACGCCCGGCAAACGTTGCCGCTCGATTACGTCGATGTTTGCGAGGGGCGTTTCGCCCGCTGGAAGCGTTGGGCCAAACTCAAATTGCTCAACAATTTTAAACGCGCCTACGTGGATGTGCTGTCGGCGCAACAATCCGAAATCAACCATCAACTCATCGAATCGGTCCAGCACCTCAGCGAATGTTGCCGGGCTCTCGATCAAACGGTCCGCAGCCTTCAAGAACGCGTCAAAGAATTGTCCGCGGTCGAACGCGAGGAAAACGAACCAAACGCTGGAATTCCACGTAGGGTGAGTTGAGCCGAAGGCGAAGCCCACCAAAAGGCGTTTGACTCGACCCCCATTTCCGAAACCCGAAGATCGAAGAAGTCGTCCGCGGCGCTTGGTGGGCTTCGCCTGCTGGCTCAACCCAACCTACGGCTTATCACTGATTAGCGACGCAGTTCAGTTCGTGCTGAAATCGGGCGGGAATTTTCGATCAACATCGGCATGGGGCGCCGCGGCTGCGAGATGCGTCAGGAACAAGGTCAGTCGGCGCCGCACGTCGGTCTCTTCGAGCAGCTCTTGCTTGAACTCCGCCGGCAGCGGCAGAGCGAACGCTGCGATGTCGCCCAGCGAACCCAGCGGCAACGGCCCCATCAAGAGTTTCCGAAACTCGGCCTTCACCTGACCCGTTTGCGGGAAGAGCCGCGGGGCGAACTCGATCAGCCGCTTCCGTAACTCGGCCGCCTCCGCGTCGTCGGCGCAGGGCGTGTCGTGCAAGAGCTCGACGCGGGCGGTGCGGTAGAGTTTGCCGTTGTCGATCTCCTCCAACACGCGAATCCGGCTCACGCCGCGCAGCAGCAAATTGTACCGACCGTCTTCGAGTTTCTGATCGGCGACGATCGAACCGAGGCAGGCGACGGGATGAATCGCCGGCGCCCCGGCATAGGTTTTTTCCCACCCCGAACGCGGCAGGGCCAAAGCGATGAGGCGGTCCCCCTCGAGAGCGTCGGCGGTCATCTGGCGGTAGCGCGGCTCGAAGATGTGCAGCGGCTGCATCACGTTCGGAAAGAAGACGAGACTGGGCAGCGGAAACAGCCGGGCTAAGCCGTCGAAATGTTCCAGGCCCGATAGGGATTCGCTCATCGTCGCACTCGTCAGGCTGCATGGTCGTCTTCGAGAAACGCTTCCGGGTCGGGCCATTCGTCGGGGGCCGGGTTGAGGGTGATTTCCGGAATCAACTCTTCGCGGATGGCGACGCTGCGGTCCGGTTCCGGCATGACGAGCAATTCCTGGAAACATTCGTGCATGTCGCTCCAGAATTTCGCGACATCGAGATCCCAGAAGACCGGAGCGAAACGTTCCATGTAGCCGTGGCTGGAACGATAGAGTTTGGCGGCCCCGCGGACGTTGCCGTTGCAAAAATGGCACAGCCCCACGGCCGCCTGGATGAGCCCCTGAAGAAACGGTTTCTCCGGCCCGAACGTCTCCATCCACAGCGCCTCCCAGACTTCATGAGCCTCGAAGAAATCGCCGCGATTGAACAAGACGATGCCGGCCAGATAACGCGGATCGTGCATGAGGGTCTCCTTCCCCACTTCATTCTAGACACGCGCTGGCCATTTTTCCGAAGAGGTTCGCGGCTCTCCGCAGGAGAGCGCTGACTTGACGCAGTTTCTGAAGAGATATCGCAAGCGAGCGCTTGTGCCGCCACGGCGTGCAGCCAGCGCTCTCCTGCGGAGAGCCGCTAACGGAATGAATTGAGCGCGAGGAATTCGTCGCGCCAGTGATAGTGATCGAGCAAATTCGCCGTCGGCCGTCCGAGAATCCGCAGCGCAATGTAAAGCGCCTCGATCGAAGCCAGACCGTTCGCGGGATCGGTGCCCAGCTTCGAGACGCGCGGATACGCCGTCACATAACCGGCTAACGAACGCGGCTCGACATGAGCGAACGTCCGCGTCATGCCATCGGCGGCCCGCCAACTGCCGTCGAGCAGCAAGATGCCAAAAGACGCGTCCTGCGCGCTCAACGGAGGCCCTTCGGCGGCGAGGCGAATGTACCCCGTCAGGTCGGGCATATCTAGCGCCGGATAGCTGAAGAAGGCGAACCCGTCCCGCCCTTTGAGCGGCATGACCGAGCATTTTCTCGGATTCTCTTTCTTGTGGCGAATAATGATCGTCGGCGGCGGCATGGTGCGAAATGTCCTTATTTCACGACTTCTTTTTCGTCAGCGGAAACTGCGTGATGTTGAGGCCCTCGGCTCCGAGATAGCGGTCGAGCACGTCGATGCCGCCGCGTTCGCGCAGGCGTTCGAAGAGCTTCGTCACTTCGTCCTGCCAGAGCACGTTCAGATAATTCGGCTGTTCCTTGCTGATTTTGCGATATTGGTCGAGGCGATTCAAAAACGCCTGGGCCTCGGCCTGGGCCTGGAGCGTTTGCTCCTGGGCGTACGCGGCGGCCAGGCTCTTGAGCCGAAATTGCTCGGCGGCGGCTTCGCGCCGTTTGCGGTCGGCTTTCTCTTCGGCGGCGTTGATCTTCGTGCGGATGTTCGTCTGCGCCTGGGCGACCGCTTCGAACGATTCGCGAACCTCGTCGGGAGGATTGAGCCGCGTCAAGCTCGCTTGTTCGACGCGCACGCTTAACTTGTACGGCTCGAGCCGACGATTGATGTCGTCGACCAAAATCGCCGGCAGCGCGGCGCGCCCGCGGAGGAGAGCTTCATCGACGGCATGCCCCGCGATCCACTCCGCAAGGGCCGATTCCGCCGCCCGGGCCACCAAGACATCCGCCCGATCCGCGAGCAAAACGAACTCGTCGATGGCGTCTTCGCGAACGATGTAGTCTATCTCGGCCTGAGCGTAAACGAGGTTGTGGTCGCCCGTCAGCATCTGCCCCGTCGAGTCGCCGGCGTCATCGCGAAAGCCGACGACGACGCGGCGCACGCTGCCGATGGGCACTCGATCGACGCGGTCAATGCCCCACGGCAGGCCGATGTGCAAGCCCGCACCGGAGCGCTCGGGCAGGAACCGTCCCCAGCGCCGCACCACCGCAACTTCGCCCGGTTGCACGAGCGTCACCGCCGTCGCCAGCGTATAAACCGCAAATCCCATCACGACGACGGCGAGAAGAAGGCGTCTCATGATTTCTTCTCCGGCGTTTTGTCTTTGGCCGGGCCATCGACGCTCGGTCGCGGCGGCGTGAAGAGCAGATCGAACACGGAACGATGCGTCGAGAGCAGAAGCGTCGAGCGATTGTCCCCGAGGATGCTTTGCAGCTTTTCCATCTGTTTGAGGAATGCATAAAACTCCGGGTCTCGGCTTTGGGCGTCGTTGCGCAGTTTCAGCGCCTCGGTGTCGGCTTTGCTCTTGATCGCTTCTTCTTCGAAGCGGGCGCGGGCGATGAGGTCGCGCGTCTCCGCTTCGGCTTTGCTTTCGATATTACGGGCCAGGCGTTCGCCCTCGGCTTTGTATTCCGTCATCTTCTTGCCGCGTTCGCTGCGAATGCGCTCGAAGATCGACGCCCGCACCTCGGCCGGATGACTGAAACGCCTGAGCCGGATGTCGATCAGTTCGATGCCGTATTCGTCGCGGATTTGTTTGCTGAGCGAATCGAGAAGTCCGGCACGGAGCTTGCGCATCGATTCGTCGACGCGCGTCGTGCCGGCCGGGCCCGCGTCGGTGCTGACGAGATCGTCCATCCGCATCTGGCCGATGGCGGCGCCGAGTTGGCTGTTGATGCGTGGCCCCAAAATCGACCGGGCTCTCTCGGCGCTGCCCAGGCGCTTGATGAAGCGATCGACGCCGTCGCGATCGGCGATCTTCCACAGAACATACGCTTCGACGGAAAGCGTCTTGTCGATCGTTTTGCCGTCGGGATCGTGCGTGAGGAGTTCGGTCGTCGGCAGGTCGAAGAGCTGCGTGCGGCGATCGATCCGCTGCACGGCTTGAATCGGCCACGGCCAACCGACGTGCAGCCCCGCTTCCTGCGGGTCGGATCCGTCGTACGTGGCGACGGGCCGTCCGAAAACGGTCACGTAAACGTATTCGCTCGCGTCGACCGTGAAGAACGACCAACGGACCGCGACGATCGCGATGAGGAGGACGACGAGGATCGAAAGCGTTCGCATGAGGAATTCTTTCTAAACTTTGGTGACCCTTTCTTGCCTATTCGGGCCGGGTCGGCGGAGCCTTTCCGGGGACCAGGAACGGCATGATCGGCCGCAACAGTTCCGGGTCGATCAAGAACAAATTTC
>JBAXFO010000496.1:0-4326 GCA_037139885.1 Planctomycetota bacterium | reverse complement strand
GTGTGGTATGGGGGAGGTGGAGAATGTTGAAACACCGTTACACCCGGTGATTAACGGACGGTCGCGGGTTGCAGGGCGGACTCGCCATGCTAAGGCGCCGTTTCTCTCGGTCGGTAACGGACGGTCGGCACCGTTTCACCCGGTGAGTAACGGTCGGTCCCGATCGTCCGTTCATGAAACAGAACGTGCGCGGAATTTTGCGGAGGGTTGACGGTCGCACGCTTCTGCGAAGCGTCGCTAACCATGCATTGACCATGGCCTTTCGTCCATATTAACACATCCGTATGCCGTTCCCAAACCAATCCCGTTGGGTTTTCGGTGGCAGCGGTCTCGCTCTTTCGCCATAATGAATCGCCAACCCAAAAAACCCCTCTCCCGAGACCCGCATGAAATCCGTTTCGAGGCGCCGTCCGCTGCTTGCCGCGTTGGCGGTCGGTTTGGTCGTTTTGGCGGCAGCGTGGGCTGCTGATCCGTCGGCGAAGGACGAGACTGTCGCGTTTTTCCTCGTCGGCGATACACACATTCTCGCCAACCGCAAGGCCCCCGAAGCGCTCGACGACCGCTCGGCCCTGGCGGCCGGCCGACTCGTCGACGTGCTCAACAAACTTCCGGGCACGGAGATTCCCGCGTCGGCCGGCGGCGGAACCGTTCTGCCGCCGCGAGGAATGATCCATGCCGGCGACTGCATCGACACGGGCGATCAGGCGAACGTGAAGATGCAGGAAACGGAATGGGCCGGGTTCACGAGCGCGTTCGGACTCACGGGCAAAGATGGCCGCCTGCGCATGCCCACCTACGAAGTTCACGGCAACCACGACGGTCCGCAGGGCAAAGGGTTCGCCATCCGCCAGATCATCGAACGCAACAAGACCCGCCCCGGCGTCAATCACATCTCCCCCAACGGCCTGCATTATTCCTGGGACTGGGGACACGTCCATTTCGTCAACCTGGGGATCGTCGTGGGGCAAGCCGCCGACGTGAAGCGGAAACGGCGCTACGATCCTCTCGGCAGCCTCGATTTCTTGATCGCGGATCTGAAGGACAAAGTCGGCGCTTCGGGCCGGCCGATCGTCATCACGCATCACGTCGACATGCTCCGCTACGCCCAACCGTTGCCCATTGACGACAAGAAAGCCGAGGGGATGGAATGGGATCCCGCCGATGTGCGGGCGTTTTACGACGCCCTCCGCGGCTACAACGTCGCCGCCATTCTTTATGGCCACACCCACGCGCGCAACGTCTTCAAATGGAACGGCACGGCCAAAGGCGCCCAGGCCGGCATTCCCGTGTTCAACGTCGACAAGAGCAGCCATTACGGCAGCAAGCAACAAGCGTTCTTTTACATTGAGGTGCGCGACAAGACCGTGCGGGCGCGCGAATATCGCACGACCGATGTCTGGCAGACCGGGTCGTGGTCGCCCCTGTCTTGGACGGCGCCCGCGTTCGCTGCCGGGTCGTGAGGCTATTTCGAGCGGATGTCGTAAACGCAGAGCGCGTCTTGATCGCGTAAATACAGTTTACCGTGCGCGATGACGGGGTGCGACCAGGCTTTGTGTTGGCTGCGGTGGGCTGGCGTGAAGCGGCCGAGTTCGTTGTAGTTGACGGGGTTGGCCTGGATGAGAAACATGACGCCATCTTCGTTTCGATAATAGAGCACGCCATCGGCGGCGATGATGGCCCCCAGGCCGGGCGTGCGCTCCTGCCATCGCGTTTTGCCGCTGCGGAAGTCGAGGCAGACGAGCATGCCGGGGTCGCTGCCGCCATAAAGCGTGTCTTCGAGAAGCACGACGCCGCCGTGGCCGTTCTTCATGTTCTTGTTGAAATAGATTTCGCTGGCGACCGTATTGCCGCGCGCGGAAAGCTCGATGCGAGCGAGACCGCAACCTTTGCCGTAGGCGGAGGTGGCGAAGACGGTGTTGCGCGAGATCAGCGGCGTGACGCAATTGACGACATCGCTCGACGGCTTATTCCAGCGCCAGGAGAGTTCGCCCCGTTCCGTGATGCCGACGAGCCCGCCTTGCAGGAATTGCACGAACTCGACGGCTCCGGTGAAATCGCCCGCGACGATCGACGAGAAACTGGCCCGCGACGCCCCCTTGTACGCCGTCTCGGGCACCGACGCACGCCAGACGAGTTTCCCGGTCGACTTCGCCAGCGCCACCATCGTGTTGCGCACGCCGCCGGGAGTGACAACCGTCCAATCTTCATGGACCAGCGGCGATTCTGCGTAGCCGTAACTGTCCTTGTACTTCGGGATGACGCCGCCATAATCGGACACGAGATTGCAGCGCCAGACAAGAGCGCCGTCTTTCGCTCGGAGACACGCCAGATCGCCGCTTACGCCCAGGGCATAGAGATATTCGCCGTCGACGGTCACTGAGCTGCGCGAGCCTTGATTGAATTCGATCTGGCGATTGGCGGCCGCGATCGGTTTCGTCCACAGTTCCTCGCCATTGGCGGCGTTCAAAGCCCAGACGACTTCACGGTCGCCGCGATAGCTGAGGCCGAAGACTCGGCCCTGGGCGACGGTCGGGGCGCTGTAGCCTTCGCCGATTCCCGTGACGGCCCAAAAGAGCTTGGGGCCTTTCGCCGGCCACGATTGCAAGAGCCCCTTTTCGAAACAGCGATTGTCACGCTGCGGCCCCTGCCATTGCGGCCAATCGTGCCCGCGCGGCGATTGCGCCCGAGTCGCCGCCACGGTCCAGGCCATGGCGACGAAGAGGAGGATCGCGGTTCCGTTACGTCGCATCATGGCGTGCCGCTCGTGGGATGACGGTTGTCGCCGTCAACTCTACGTCAGAAACCGCGATGAGGTATCGCGTGCGGCGAACGTCACTTGGCCGGGGCTTCTTTCCGAGTCGCCACGAGCGAAAGGCGGAAGGAGGGCATGGGAAAACCTTGCTGGGGAACGGGATCGACAAATTCTTTTCTATCGAAGAGAATGGAAACGGAGAACGCCCGCGCCGCGAACCCGGGGGCGTCGCACCCCTCCCGTCGCCGAGAATGTCTTAGCCGGACGACTGGCGAATCCTTATCAATAATGACAATTGCGCGAGAGGTCGGCGGTCGAAACGGGTTCTTCGGCTTCTTCCTCACTTGACGGATCGCTTCGCTTTAACGAAGATCGCGCTTCCACGAATGGCTCAGGCAACATCGCCGGTCTGGAAGATCGGCCCGACACGGGAAAAAGCCTCATAGGATTTGCCCATGCAGACAGCGACATTACCCTTATTTCGTCCGCTTGCGTTCCTGAGCAATCCGCACATTCAAACCGTGATCGGTCATTTCACCGGCTCGTCGTCCGACCGCCTCCAAGGCGAAACCACGCTGATCCGCCTCGACGATGGCGATGCCGTCGCCATTCACGAAAACAGCTCCGACGATTGGCGGCCCGGCGACGATTGCGTTCTCCTGCTTCACGGCCTGGGCGGCTGCCATCGCTCGAAATACCTTCTCCGCGTCGCCCGTCGGCTATTGCAGCACCGCATGCGCGTTTATCGCATCGACCTCCGCGGCGCGGGAGCCACCGCCCCCCATTGCGAACGCCTCTACACAGCAGCCTGCACGGACGATGTGCGCTCCGCCTTTGAGACCATTCGCAGCCAAAATCCGCAATCGCGCATTTTCCTCGTCGGCTTTTCGCTGGGAGGCAATATCGCTCTGAAACTCGCCGGCGAGGCAGCTGTGCAACCGCTACCGGGCCTTGCGGGCGTTGCCTCCGTCGCGGCGCCGATCGATCTCATTCGCTGTTCCGAACTCATTCGGAAATATCCGCTTTACGATCGCTTCTATGTGCGCAATCTGATCCGCCACGTCGAACTGCACGCCCGCCATCGCCCCCACCTGGCGGCCCCCAAATGGCCGCGACCGATGACGCTGCGGCTCTTCGACGAACTCTACACCGCGCCGCGCAACGGCTACGCCTGCGCCCAGGAATACTACAACGCAGCGTCGTCGTTCCCCGTGGTGCCGCAAATTCAGACGCCCGCGTTCCTGCTCACCGCGCGCGACGATCCGTTCGTCGCCTGGGAACCGTATACGGAACTCCCCCGACGCCGGGATATGGCCATCCACATCGTCAATCGCGGCGGCCATCTCGGCTTCCTGGGCCCCGATGGCCGCGGCGGCATCCGCTGGGGCGAAACCCAGCTGGTCGATTGGCTCGTGGAACAATCGCAGAAGTAGGTTTTTCTCGATCCAAGTCAGCGCCGAGACGCGAAACGATGCCGCGCTACGACGACGATTTCGACGACAACTTCCGCTCAGGCCCACCGGTCGACGGTCCCGCAGCACGCCGCGAGCCGCGCCGTGACGACGATTTGGCGC
>JBAXFO010000495.1:0-4332 GCA_037139885.1 Planctomycetota bacterium | reverse complement strand
TTAAGCCAGCGCCCGAGGTCGATCAGTTTGCAACGGGGGCTGCAGAACGGCCACGCAGGCCATTCTTGCGGGCCTTGATCCATTCGTTTGTCGCAGATCGGACAGGTGGCGACGCTCATGAGATCATTCACTTCGAAAGTTCGAGAGTTAACGCATCGACGGACGGACGCCTTTACTTCTCCGACTTCCCGCCCGACGATTTCGGTGTCTTCGATTCCGACTTCGCTGGCGCCGCTGACGAATCGCTCGCGGGTTTGCTTTCCGCGGCGGGCGGCGGAGCGTCGGCTTTGGCCCCCGCCTTGTACGATTCGCTTCGGTAATCGGTCTGATAGAAGCCGGAGCCCTTGAAGATGAGCGCGGCGCCGGTGCCGAAGAGGCGGCGCAGCTTCGATTTTTTGCACTTGGGGCACTTCTTCAAAGGCTTGTCGGAAAACGACTGGAACTCTTCCAGTTGGTTGCCGCAAGCGTCGCAGACGTATTCGTACGTGGGCATGAATGGTCACTCCCGGGGTTTTGCGGTGACGATCACTTTCGCCGGCCGCAGCACGCGGTCGTGGATCATGAATCCATTTTCGAGAACTTGCAACACGCTGTTGGGTTCGTGGTCGGGGCTGGGCTTCTGCATCACGGCTTCGTGCTCGTTCGGGTCGAACGGTTTGTTCAAAGCGTCGATGCGGACGATGCCGTTGCGCTTGAGCAGGTCGATGAACTGCGTCTGCACCATGGCCACGCCCTGGGCGAGCGAACCCGACTCGCCCGCTTGCTGCGAGGCGCCGAGCGCGCGTTCGAGATTGTCGAGCACCGGCAGAAGATCGCGCACGAGCGGCGTAAAGGCGAACTTGCGTTCAAGCTCGCGTTCGTTGCGGTTACGCTTCTGGAAGTTCTCGAATTCGGCGCGCGTGCGCTGGGCGAGGTCGAGATATTGATCGCGCTCGGCCGCCTTCTTCTTCAGATCTTCGTAGGCCGCGTCGGTCGTCTTGTCTTCGGCGTCTTGTTGTTGCGTCATGGCGAAAGTCCTTCCTCGTTACGATTTTTTGTCGGGTTCGTCGTGGCCGACGAAAAGGTCGCGGATCTTGTCGAAAAAACTCGTTCGCTGGGGCGAAACATGGCTCTTGTCCAGCTCCGCCAACTCGCGGAACAACTCTTCCTGCCGTTTGGTGAGCGTGCGCGGCGTTTCGAGCATCAGTTGCACGAGCAACTCGCCGCGCCGGCCGCCCCGAGCGCTCGGCATGCCCTTGCCGGCGATGCGGAGGATGTCGCCCGATTGCGAGCCCTTCGGAATGTCGCGTTTCAAAGGGCCGTCGAGCGTCGGAATATCGATCTCGCCCCCGAGGGCCGCCTGGCTGAACGTCACGGGCACCTGGCAAATCAGATGATCGCCCTCGCGGCGGAACAACGGATGATCGCGTACGAGCACTTCAATAATCAAATTGCCGCGCGGCCCCCCGGGTTCGCCGGCTTCGCCTTCGCCTTGCATGCCGAAACGCATCCCTGTGCCGGCGCCGGGCGGGATGTCGACTTCGATGGTGCGTTTCACTTGCACGCGCGCACGGCCCTGGCAGACATTGCAGGGATCGGTAATGATCTGCCCTCGGCCTCCGCAGGTGCGGCACTTTTGCTGGACACGGAAAAATCCCTGGCTTTGGATCGTCACCCCCGAACCCTGGCAGGTGCGGCATTGAGCCGGCTTCGAGCCCTTCTTCGAGCCTGTCCCCGAACATTCGCCGCACGGTTCGTTCCGCGGGATAACGATCGACTTGCGGGCGCCCCGATAGGCCTCGACGAGATCGATTTCGAGGCGATAACCAAGGTCATCGCCGGCGCGCGGGCCGCGCCGGCGCTTATTTCCGCCGGTGAACATCTCGAAAATGTCGCCGAACATTTCGAAGACCGATTCGCCGCCTCCGAAATCGGGCATGCCGCCCATTTGGCCGAGACCGGCGTGGCCGTAGCGGTCGTAAACCTGCCGCTTCTGCGGATCGCTGAGCACGGCATACGCTTCGGCCGCCTCCTTGAAATAGACGGAGGCCTCTTCGTCGCCCGCGTTGCGGTCGGGATGATACTTCATCGCGAGCGTTCGGTACGACTTCTTAATCTCGTCGTCGCCCGATTCCCGGGTCACGCCGAGGACTTCATAGTAATCGCGTTTCGTCGTCATGCGGCGTCCTGGGCGGAGGTCACAAACTCGGGGGACGTCTTCGAACCCCCAAGATGCATGCGGTCGAAAGAAACGAGCCTGCGACTCGAAGACACGTCGCGGCGCTCAAAACCATTTTATGGTCGCGATACACAGACGGGGCGGAAAGATCGAATCTTTCCGCCCCGCACGTTCTTGGACGTTTCGCGAACAGACCTCGAGGCGCGGTTAGCGAATGGCGCCGGAGACCTTGTTGCCGGCGGCTTCCTTATCGATCTTCGTGATCATGACTTCGGTCGTCAGCATGAGTCCGGCAATGCTGGCGGCATTCTGCAGGGCGCTGCGGGCGACCTTGGTCGGGTCGACGATGCCGGCCTTGTACATGTCGACATATTCGCCCGTGTTGGCGTTGTAGCCGACGTTGTCCGACTTCTGCTTCTTGACGTCGTCCGCGATGACGGCGCCGTCGACGCCCGAGTTTTCGGCGATCGTGCGGATCGGCTTCTCCAGAGCGCGAGCGACGATCTCGGCTCCGCTCTTCTCGTCACCGTGGAGCGTCTTGGCGAGAGCTTCGACGACGGCGATCGTGCGGACCAGAGCGACGCCGCCGCCAGGCAGAATGCCTTCGGCGACCGCAGCCCGGGTGGCATGCAGAGCGTCTTCCACGCGGCCCTTCTTCTGCTTCATGTCGGCTTCGGTGGCGGCGCCGACGCGGATGATGGCCACGCCGCCGGTCATCTTGGCCAGGCGTTCGCTGAACTTTTCCTTGTCGTATTCGCTTTCGGTCTGGTCCATCTGCGAGCGAATCTGCTCGATGCGTTTCTTGATGGCTTCCTTCTTGCCGGCGCCCGAGATGAGCGTCGTGCTTTCCTTTTCGATGCGGACGGTCTTGGCGGTGCCGAGTTGATCGAGCGTGATGTTCTCGAGCTTGAGGCCGAGATCTTCGCTGATGAACTGGCCGCCCGTGAGGATGGCGATGTCGCCGAGCATGGCCTTGCGACGATCGCCGAAGCCCGGAGCCTTTACCGCGGCGACATTCAAGATGCCGCGGAGCCGATTGACGACGAGAGCCGCCAAGGCTTCGCTTTCGACGTCTTCCGCGATGATGAGCAGCGGCTTGGCGGCCTGAGCGACCTTTTCGAGCAGCGGCAGGAGATCGCGAACGTTCGAGATCTTCTTCTCATAGATGAGAATGTAAGGATCTTCGAGCTCGGCCTTCATCTCGGTCGGGTTGTTGATGAAGTAGGGGCTGATGTAGCCTTTGTCGAACTGCATGCCTTCGACGAAATCGAGCGTGGTTTCGGAGGTCTTGCCTTCTTCGATGGTGATGACGCCGTCCTTGCCGACCTTCTCGAAGGCGTCGGCCATCAGCTTGCCGACTGTCGGGTCGTTGTTGGCGCTGATGCTGGCGACATGCTCCATCTCTTCCTTCTTGGTGAGACGTTTGGAGATCGACGTCAGATGTTCGACGGCGGCGTCAACGGCCTTTTCGATGCCGCGCTTCACGGTCATCGGATTGCCGCCGGCGGTGATGTAGCGGAGGCCTTCTTGATAGATCGAGAGGCCCAGGATGGTCGCCGTGGTGGTGCCATCGCCGGCGACGTCGCTGGTCTTCTGCGCGACGGCGTTGACGAGCTTGGCGCCCATGTTTTCGAACGGATCGGCGAGTTCGATCTCCTTGGAGACGGTGACGCCGTCCTTGGTGACCGTCGGGCCGCCGAACGATTTTTCGATGATGACGTTCCGCCCGGTCGGTCCGAGCGTGCTGCCGACCGCCTTAGCGAGCTTTTCAGCGCCGCCCAGAAGCTTCTTGCGGGCGTCGTCGGTGTAGAGAAGTTGCTTGGCCATTTGGTAACTCCGTGTTCTAGTATTTAGTGAGGTATTTACTAAGTTTCTTGTTGAGCGAGATTGGCGTTACTCATCGAACGCTATTTAAGATGCACGTGTCGTCATTCCTCTCGCTTTTTCTTTCGCACGACCTTTGCCTTGCCAGTGTCGAAGTCGATCGTCGCCGTGCAATTCGCCAGGAGCGCCGTACCAATCATTGCCTTCTTGCAGCGATTCAACATGATTGGCACAAACGCCGTTTCGTCGCAAAACGTCACTGCACCATCGCAAAACACCGCATCGGCTTGCTTGCCGTTTCCGAGCGTCACCGCTTGGACGGCAACCAGTTCAAGGCCAAGTGTCTTCGC
>JBAXFO010000494.1:0-4337 GCA_037139885.1 Planctomycetota bacterium | reverse complement strand
GCCATGGCCGTCGACGCCGAGATTCTCGATCCGCGCGAACGGGCCTTCCTCCTCACGCAAGACATCCTTGGCGATCTCGCGATGCTGCAAACCCGTAACGAAGAACTCGCCAGCGCCCCCATGCTCGGCGAATGCGTCCGCTTCGCCGAAAGAAAGCTCATTAATGACTTCCTGGCAGTAAATCGTTCGTACCGCAATGACCTCCACGCTCGCTTGGCCGTCGATCTGGTCAACATGGAGGAACTGCGCACCGCCATCCTCGAAACGGACCGCTTGTATCAGGTGTGGGACACCGTCCGCGACGCACGCTGCGATTACTACTACGTGACCGTCAGGCGGCAGGCGTTGCAATTGCTCCGCGACTTGATCGGACCGCAAGCGTTCTACAGCGGCGAAATGCCGCCGAATGTGCCGGTCTGGCATTTCCCACGCAGCCAGTGATCCTTTTCGATCGGTTGTCCAACTCACCGGCCCACCGAATGGGCGACGAGCATCTCGTCGCCTTTCGGTGGGCCTCGCGTTTTGTTCGCGGTTCTCCGCAGGAGAGCCGTGCACTCACTCACTTCTTGCCGATGCAATAGATCGCTCGATTGCCGCGTAGGAAGATTTGGCCGTTCGAGACGGCGGGCGAGCTATAGCATTTGTCGCCCAGCGGATTCTCGGCGATCACTTCGAATTTCGAGCCGGCCTTGAGCACGTAGGTCACGCCGTCGTCGGACGTCAGATAGATGTTGCCGTCGGCATAGACGGGGGAGCCGCTGTGATGTTGGCCGAGGCGTTCGATCCACAGGCGTTCGCCCGATTTCGCGTCGAGGCAGTTCAAGTAGCCGTCGTCGGAAATGACGTAGAACCACGAGCCGGCTGCGATCGGCGAAGGGACGTAGGACGCCTTGCGGGCGATAGTCTTGCTTTCGTGCCAGGCGATGTGCGTTTTGGTCACGTCGCCCGCGCCGTCGGGGCGAATGGCCATGTTGTGATACGTCGGGAAGCCGGCGGTGATGAACAGCAGATCGCCGTTGTACACCGGGGATGCGACGAATTGTTCCGTAGGCCCTTCAATGGACCAGAGCTTCTTGCCGTCTTCGGGATCGTAACCCATGACGGTTTTCGCTCCGGTGACGACGAGTTGCGTTTTGCCCCCGGCCTCGACGATGAGCGGGGCGCAATACGAGCGGAAACGATTCGGGCGTTCGATGCGCCAGCGCTCGGCTCCGGTCTTTTTGTCGAGGGCGACGATGTACGCCTCGGCATCCTGGTCGCCGTTCAAAATGACGGTGTCCTTGTAAAGGATCGGCGATGTGCTGAAGCCGTGTCGGGAGTAGAACTGGCCGGGGGATTTCGACCAGACGAGTTGGCCGTCGAAGTCGTAGCAGGCGATCAGCATTTCGGAGACGAGGTCCCCGTCTTTGCTTTTGAGCGGGACGGTTTCGCGAGGCTTGCGCGGATAGTCGTCGGTTCCGGTTTTGGGCCGGAGCCGTTGAAAGGCGACCCAGACATGCGTCCCATCGCTGGCGGGGGTGCCGCTCGAATAGCTATTGAGCCCGTGTTTGGGTTCGAGCGGGGCTTTGACGACTTCCTTCTGCCAAAGCAGTTTGCCGTCGGCGCGGTCGAGGCAGATGAGGACCCGGGATTCTTCCTTGGGGAGGCAACTCGTGACGAAAACCCGGTCTTTGCTGACGACCGGCGATGAATGGCCGACGCCCGGAATCGGAGCGGTCCAGGCGATGTTGTCTTTTTGCGGTCCACTTGATGGGCAGGTTCTTTTCGCTCGAATGGCCATCGAGCTTCGGGCCGCGCCAGGTGGGCCAGTCTTCGGCGTTGGCTCCCGAAACCAGGGCGAGCGCCACGGCTATGCATGACAAGATTCGGCTCATAGAATGCAGACGCCTCACAGAATGTGGATTTGAGCAGGTGGGAATACATCGAGGATACCAGGAAGCGACGGCCGGCGCCAAGAAAGAAGTGGAACCGGGCCGGGTTCGCCAACCGACGGGAAGGGACTCCATGCGCGATCTTTGCGGCGGCGTTTTGATTCTCGCGTTCATCGGCCTGGCGGTCGTGCAAGCGACCTCGCGCGAACGCACGACCGTCGACGACGCCCGGTTGCAGGCGTTCGCCGCCGCCAAAAACGTCGACTCTCCCGTGCAACCTGGAGATTGGCCGGCCTGGCGCGGGCCCCTACGCGATGGCATCGCCGCCGAAACGATCGCCGATTCCTGGCCGGAAGCGGGCCCGGCCAAACTCTGGGAGCAGCCGACGGGCGAAGGGTACGCCTCCGTCGCTGTGGCGGACGGTTCGGTCTACGCCTTCTTTCAAGCCGGCCCTGAGGAAACGCTGGTCGCCTACGACCGCCGCACGGGCCAAGAACTCTGGCGTTTTGGCTACCCGGCGTTCTATACAAACTCCTACGGCAATGGCCCTCGGTCAACTCCCACGGTCGATGGCGAACGCGTCACCATCGTCGGCGGCACAGGTCTTATGCACTGCGTCAACGCCAAGACGGGCCAGAAAATCTGGTCGCGCGATTTGCTCGCGGATTTCGACGCCGTCACGCCCAAATGGGGCATTTCCTCCTCGCCGCTCATTGATGGCGAACGGCTCATCGTTCATCCGGGCGGCCGCAAGGGCTGCGTCGTCGCTCTCGATAAACGCAGCGGCGCCATCCTCTGGACCAGTCTCAGCGAGGGGGGCGGTTACAGTTCTCCCATCCTCGCGGACCTGGCGGGCGAAAAGCAGATCGTCGCGTTCACTGCGGACGGGCTCGTGGGCCTGAATCGCGACGACGGCAAACTCTTGTGGCGTTTTCCCTGGAAGACCTCGTGGGATTGCAATATCGCCACGCCAATCGTCACGGGCGATTATGTCTTCATCACTTCCGGCTACGGTCGTGGCTGCGCTCTGGTGAAGATCGCGAAATCGGCCGAGGGATGGTCGGCCGAGCGCGTGTTCGAGAACGAGAAACTATGCAGCCATTTCGCGTCGTGCGTTCGCTTCGGCGACACCGTCTACGGTTTTCACGAATCGACGCTGGTGGCCATGAATCTGCGTTCGGGAAAAATCCTCTGGCGCGAACGCGGCTTCGGCAAGGGGTCGGTGTTGGGCGTCGGGAACCGCTTGCTGGTTTTGGGGGAGAACGGAGCCTGCGTCTTGGCCGAGGTCGCGCCGAAGTTCAAGGAGCTCGCTCGCTTTTCTTTCGCGGACGAACGTTGTTGGTCGGTCCCTGTCGTGGCGCATGGGTTGCTGTATTTACGCGATCAGAAAACGCTCGCGTGTTTCGACGTAAAGAAATGACCGCGAAGACACAGCGCCGCCGACGCCGGGTGTCTTCAAACCGCAGACGCAGCGAGGTGCGGTAATATTCCCGTGAAAAGTGATCCCCCGTGAGGGCGATGGCTGAGCCGAAGCCGATGTCGAGTTTGTCGCAGAAGAACAGACGCATGCCCGGTCCCATCGAGACGTAGGTGGTGCCGCTCGATTTTTGAAAGGCTCCGTTGATCGGATCGGTGTAGGCGCCGTCCTGGAACGAGAAGGTGTTCATTTCCATTGTGCCCACGAAGGGGATTTCGGGGCCGAAGCGGTGCAGCACATGGTTGAGGCTGAAGTGCGAGTGCAGCACGCTGCCGGCGTAAATCGGGTCGCCGCCGATGGGGATCCATTCGGAAATCTGTCCCTGGAAATACGTATCGCGGGCCAATTTGAGCGCGAAGAGCAGCGACGGTTCGATCGAGACGTGCCCATTGCCGACGCCTTTGAGGGTGTTGCCGATGGGGATGTACGTCTTGAGCTGCATCGAAACTTGCAGCATTTCGCAGTCGAACAGCAGCGTTTTGGTGCCCAGGGCCATGTCGCCGAAGCCGGAGCCGTGAATGTAGCTGTCGGGCGAAATCGCCCGATAGGGCATTTCGACGATGACGCTGAGCTTGTCCTTGGCGGTTTCGGTGATGAGGACGAGTTCGTCGAGATCGTACTGGGCTCCGGAGAATTGAGCGAGCGGCATGGGGCCTTTGCCGCGACCGTCCGCGCGGGCGATGATGTATTCGCTGCGATCGGGAAAAATACCGCCCCGGCTCGCATTCCAACGCACTTCGGTTTGAGTGATGGGCCGGGCGCCTTCGGCGAACAGCGAGGCGTTGGCGACCTGTTCCCATTTGCCTTCGTAACACGGATCGGGGCAGCAAAGGCATTCGTAGAAGTTACAGAACAGCCGGCCCAAGGGGCCGTCGTGGGCCTCGCACGGTTGGCAGGGCGTTCGTCCGGGCGAGCAGCGCCAGCCGCTGCTGCACGAGTCGCAGCGGCCGATCGAATCGCTGAACTCGCCGAGATGGTGCAGCGGTCGG
>JBAXFO010000493.1:0-4337 GCA_037139885.1 Planctomycetota bacterium | reverse complement strand
ATGTGCTCACGGGGGGCAGTTCGCTGTACATGCCGCCGTTCGAATACGTGGAAGCGTTCGCGGCCACGCAGGACCATCCTTTCCCCTACACCCGCGAACCCGAGCCGGGCACGAACCCGTTTTACCGCCGCAACAGCGTCGGCCTGCATTATCACAAGTTTTACCTGACGCCCTACTGGGACCCCGAAGGGGGCGTGGCGGTGGACGCGAGCTATCAATACGGCGTGCCCATTTTCGGGATGCACCAGGAATATCACCTGGTTCAGGGGCAGTTTTCGTCGGTCAAGAGTTTTCCCGAGGCTCTCGCGAACGTCGCCGACGGCCCGCTCGGCGCCTGGCTCAAAGAGACGCGTTTCGCCTATCGCGTCTCCGGCGGCGCCGCCACGGCCGACAACGGTTTGCTTTTCTCGCTCGGCGGCGGCGATCGCTTCCGCGGCTTCGACATCGCCCAGCGCCAGGGCAGCCTCACCTGGCTCGGCAGCCTGGAATGGCGCGTGCCCATCTTCCAAAACTGCAAGTTCGATTACTTCGACCACGTCGCCGGCATCCGCAACGTCTACCTGGCGCCGTTTTACGACGTCGGCCAAATGTACGTGAACGGCAAAGGCATCGGCGACGTCGCCCACGCCGTCGGCCTGGGCCTGCGCGTCGACGTGCAATGGATCGGCATCATCGAACGCACCATGCTCCGCTTCGATGTCGCCCAGGCCATCAACGTCAACACCCCCACGCAATTCTGGTTTGGCGTTCAGCACCCGTTTTGAAGCGGTACAACTCCGCGCCCTTCTTTCTGGCTCTTCTCCGAATACTCGTTAGAATGCTGCCATATCGCCTGAGACGCATCCCGCCTTTGGAGCCAACTCGTGAGCAAGACGATCAATATCGCCATGGTCGGACTCGGTTTCGGCGCTGAGTTCATTCCGATTTATCAGGCCCATCCGCTGGCGAACGTTTACGCCATCTGCCAGCGGACGCGAACGAAGCTCGATCAGGTGGGGGACCGCTTCGGGATCGCCGTTCGTTTTGAAAAATTCGAGGACGTGCTCAAGGATCCGAAGGTCGACGCGGTGCATATCAATTCGCCGATTCCCGATCATGCGTCGATGACGATCGCCGCACTCAAAGCGGGCAAACACGTCATGTGCACGGTGCCGATGGCGACGACAATCGAAGACTGTCAGCAGATCGTCGAGCTCGTCAAGAAAACCGGGCTCAAATACATGATGGCCGAGACAGTCGTTTATTCGCGGGAGTTTCTTTACATCAAAGAGCTCTACACGAAGGGCGAGCTGGGGAAACTTCAATACATGGCCGCGTCGCATCCGCAGGACATGGACGGTTGGCCCGAATACTGGGAACGCATGATCCCCATGCATTACGCGACGCATGTCGTCAGCCCGGTCTTGGGGCTCGTCGATGGTCTGGCGGAATATGTCTCGTGCCTGGGTTCGGGGACGATTCGCGAGGATCTGGCGAAGAAATCGGGGAACAAATTCGCCGTCGAATCGTGCCACATCAAGATCAAGGACTCCGATATCGCCGCCCACATCTGGCGCTTTCTCTTCGACACGGCCCGACAATATCGCGAGAGCTTCGACGTTTACGGCACGAAGAAGAGCTTCGAATGGTCGCTGGTCGAAGGCGAAGAACATGTCTTGCACACGGCGAAAAAGCCGGAACACGAAATCGCCAGCCGGGTGAGCGTGCCCGATTTCGCGCATCTGCTGCCCGAGCCGATTCGCAAGTTTACGAAATCGATTCAGGACGCGGATCATCTTTCGTTCATTCAAGGCGGCGGCCACGGCGGCTCGCATCCGCATCTGGTGAATGAATTTTTGCAAGCGCTCACCGCGGGGCGCGATCCGAAGCCCAACGCCGTCACCTCGGCGAACTGGACGTGCGTCGGCATCTGCGCTCATCAATCGGCGCTGAAGGGGGGCGAGATCGTCAAACTGCCCGCGTTTACGCTGTCGTGATGTCTCCCGACGCGAATACGTTCGACGACGGATGGCCTTTTCCGTACGAATAACGCTGCTCCGGCCGCGCACTCCGACGGCTCGGAAAGATATCGCCCGCGAGAAGACAACATGCCCATCTGCGTTGCAGGGATGCATCGATCCGGAACGTCGATGATGGCGCGGCTGCTCCACGAGGGAGGACTTTATCTCGGCCGCGCCGAAGACATCATGCCCCCCGCCGACAGCAATCCCGAAGGGCACTGGGAGAATCTCCGCTTCGTCGAAATCAACGACGCCCTTCTCGAACGCGCCGGAGGTTCCTGGCGGGAGGCGCCGAAATTCGAAACAGGCTGGGAACGCGATCCACGCTACGATGATCTCTTCGATCGCGCGAAGAGACTCGTCGATACGTTCGCGGACCGCGAACCCTGGGGATTCAAGGACCCGCGCAACTCGCTCACGCTCCCCTTCTGGCGGCAACTGCTGCCCGCAATGAAAGTCGTCATCGCCGTGCGGAATCCGCTCGAGGTGGCGAACTCCTTGCTGGCCCGCAATCAAATTCCTCTCGAGGATGGCGTCGCTCTGTGGACGAACTACACCCTTCGCGCGAAAGAAGTCGCCCCAGCCGAGAGCCGACTCGTCACGCATTACGAGAGCTATTTTCACGATGGTCGCGGCGAAACGGCACGGCTGTTGACATTCGCCGCACTCCCTCACGACGATGTCGTTCTCGATCGCTTGCACGCTCTCGCCAAGGAAGGTTTGCGCCACAATCGGCTGTTGGTTCGCGAGACGGTCGATGGCATGCCCGCGTCGGAGGCGATGCGGCTGTATTTTGAAATGGGCGCCGAAGCGGGCCCTGTCTTTCTGCGGAAATTGGCCGGGGAAGCGCTCGGCGAGCCGGCGTTCGCCATGGAGGCGACTGAACCGCGGTCGTGGTTTTTGACAGAGGCGATCCTCAGCGTCGTCGCTCGCGATCGCACGGCCGAAGATCTCCGCCGCCAAATCGACGCTCTCAACGAAAGCCTCCGCGACGCCCACGAGGAAACCGCGGCCGCCCAGCGCGTGATCGACAAATTGCGTTTTCGGCTCTCGTGGTGGCGGCATCGCTGGGTCGACAATGCAGCCAATTTCGTCGCTCGCTTTCGCGGGCGGGAGCCCGAGGTTTTCGACTAACGACCGGCGCGTTGGGGCGGCGATAGCCCCTTTTTCAGCGATGGCGCTGGAACACATCATTAAGACGTTTTTGTTCCTAAGACATTTCAACCACAGAGACACAGAGAGCACAGAGAGGCTCGGATTGAAGGACGATGTTTCGAGCCGGAAACGACGCAAAATCGACGATTGTCTCGGCAAACTCTCTGTGCTCTCGGTGTCTCTTGGTTCAAATTGCATTGGGAAACGGGACGCGTAGCGAGGCCGCGTCATTCGGCCGGGATCGTGCGGGCGATGCGGAACCCGTAGGAGTGAAAGCGGAACGTGGGGACATTGGTGTTGCGGTAGGCGGAGCGTAGGTACGAGGCTTGGTCGTCGAATGAGCCGCCGCGCAAGACGCGGCGGCCTTGTGGATCGAAGGGGTGCGTTTCGTCGCTGTCGCTGAGAGCTTTTGCGCCGTCGGACGGAGCGTAGGGTTGATAGCTGTCCTGGCACCAGTTCCAGACATTGCCGTGCACATCGAACAGGCCGAGGTCGTTCGGCTTTTTTTGGCCGACGGCACGGCTGCGTTCGCCGGAGTTTTGCAAGAACCAGCCATAGTGGCCAAGCAACTCTTGCGAATCGCCGAAGAATCGGCTGGTGGCGGCGCCGGCCCGCGTGGCGAATTCGAACTCGGTTTCCGTCGGCAAACGATAACCCGTTAGCTTGAGGGCGTTGGGTTTGAGCTTGACGACTTCGCCGGCGGGGTTCAGTTCGTAGCAGCGTTGTTCGGGGGGAATGCCTTCACGCTCGCTCAACCAGTTGCAATACGCGGCGGCGTGATGCCAAGTGACGAGCACGACGGGGCAATCGCCCGTGGGTGCGTAACGTTCGGTGAACTGGTAGTTTTTCTGAAAGCGGCGAAACTCGTCGACCGTCGTCGGTTTGGCGGCGATGGCGAACGAGCGGCCGATGCGCCGCAGATGTTGCAACTCATTTTCCTGCCGGCGGGCTTCCGTGCCGGGGGAGCCGATCGCGAACTCGACCGGGCCCGGAATCGCCACCATCGTTTGCCCCTGCTTCGTCATGAACCAGAATGGCGCCGCGCCCGAGCGAGCTTTGGGCTGCGGAGCGTTCTGCGCCAAGAGCCGATCGGTCGTCTGAAGCGCCGCGTCCTGCCGCCATTGCCGAAGCGTCCACTCGGCGGCGGCGTGCAAGCCGGGGTCTGCGGCGGTGCGATACGTT
>JBAXFO010000492.1:0-4343 GCA_037139885.1 Planctomycetota bacterium | reverse complement strand
CTCGACATCCCGATCGTGTTGCCGCCGTTGGTTATTGGGCTGAGTCTGCTGATTCTGTTTCACACGCGGCCCGGGATTTGGTTTCAGGAAAACATCTGGCCGATGAGCTATCACATTCCGAGCGTGATTCTCGCGCAATTCGCCGTGGCGGCCGCCTTCGCGGTGCGGACGATGAAAGTGACGTTCGATCAGATCAATCCCCGGGCGGAAGATGTCGCTCTCACGCTCGGTTGTTCGCGGAGTCAGGCGTTTTGGCTGGTCTTGTTGCCCGAAGCCCGGCGCGGCTTGCTCACGGCGGCGACGCTGGCCTGGGCTCGCTCGCTCGGCGAATTTGGGCCCATCCTGATTTTCTCCGGGGCGACGCGTTTTCGCACGGAAGTCTTGTCGACGACCGTCTTCCTCGAACTGAGCATCGGCAACCTCGAAGCGGCCCTGGCGGTGTCGCTGCTCATGATCGTCGTGGCGGTGCTGGTCTTGGTGATTACGCGCACGCTGGGATTGCGCGGCACAGGGCTCGTGTGAACCATGATTTCGGTCGAAAAACTCGGGATTTCGCAGGGATCCTTTCGGCTCGACGCGATCGACTTCGCCGTGCCGACCGGGGCCTATGCCGTTATGATGGGGGCGACCGGTTCGGGGAAGACCACGCTTCTCGAAGCGATCGCCGGGCTGCGGGCGGCGCGGACGGGACGCATCGTGCTCGACGATCGCGACGTCACCCACTTGACTCCCGCAGCACGCGGGTTGGGGTATGTGCCGCAAGATAACACGTTGTTTCGCACGCGGACGGTATTTCGCAATCTCAGCTTCGCCCTGGAATTGCGTGGCGTCTCTGCTGCCGAAATCGACAGCCGGGTGCGCGAAATGGCAGGCTGGCTGCGTATCGCGCCGTTGCTCGATCGCTATCCGGCCGGGCTCAGCGGCGGCGAGGGACAACGCGTCGCCCTGGGTCGGGCTCTGATTTTCAAGCCTTCGCTCTTGCTCCTCGACGAACCGCTCAGCGCCCTCGACGACGACACCCGCAGCCAACTCGTCGAAATCCTCCAGGCTCTCCGGGCCCGGCGCGATGTGACGGTATTGCATATCACCCATAACCGCTCCGAGGCCGAATTGCTCGCCGATGTGCGGTTCAAAATCGCGGAGGGGAAGGTGCATCGGGCTTGAGCGGCGACTCATCCTCCGATTCGTCCGTTTCTCCCTTCTCAGACTCCCCGATGCACGCGATTCGGCGCAGAATTCTTACCCAGATTTCCCCGTTCGCCTCGACCTTGACGGAATTCCCAGAATCCGTCCAACTCGTCTTTTTTGTTTTGGGCGAATTCGTTAACAAAGGACGGTTAAGAAGGGGATGGAGCCCCTACGTCCTCATGACCCGCAAGAGACCATGAGCTACTTACCTTCCAGTCGGCTGTACGAACGCGAACCCGAAGCGAAGCCCGCCCCGGCGGCTGCCGCTCCCGCGCCCGTGATTTCGCGCCCGGCGCCTGCACCGAAGCCGTTGCCGGTTCCGCCACCCGCGCCCTTGTCGCCCGCTCCCGCAGTGCCGAAGCTCGTCGCGCCGGCGCCGCCGGTTTTGTTCGGGAGCAAGGAATGGCTGGTGGCGCCGCCGCCGGCGTTGCGGGTCGAGTTGCCCGAACCGGAACCGGTTTCGCCGCCGCGCCGTGAGACAGTGCGCGAGACGGTCACCGTCCCGTCCGCATCGCTGCCGCCGGAAAGGACCGTCGAGACGACGGGCCGCAAACGCAACATCTTTCACAACGCTCAAAAAGTCGTTCTCCGGCACCTGGATCGCGCGAAGAATCGCAAGCCGGAAGACAAGGATCCGGATCTCCTCTGGTTCGTGGTCATGGTGACCGGTTCGCTGTGCATGGGCCTCATGATTTGGGGCGCCTACAGCGCGTTGCCGCGTTTCGGCGATAGCCATATCCCCTTGCGGGCTGGGGGTTCAAGTTCTAGGCTGAAGGTGTCCAGCGACGTTCCGGTTCGCTGGGTTCGCGAGACGGGCTCGGTCCATCCGCAGCCGCAACATCCGCCGATGATTCATGTGGCGCCTCCCTTGACGCCGCCGGTGGAGCAGCAGCCGATCGTGCATCACGCTCCGCCGCCTGTCCATGAGCCGCGGATTCACGACAATCTGCCCGACCCGGTTTACCATCCCCGCCCGGTGATGGAGAAGCCTCTCGACCCACTCCCGGAACGCAAAGACCCATCGATCTTTGTGCATGCCAACCTGGGAGAGACACCAATGATTCGCACCTGGAAAAAACTCGCGGAAACCTCGTTCTTGTTGGCCGCCTTCAGCTCGGCCCCCGTCAACAACCTCCTTGGCCAGATCCCGCAGCAAGTGCAGGTCGACTATTCCAAGCAGATCAACGAGCTGACCAAGGCGGTTCAATCTCTGACCGAACAGGTGAACGGGATCAAGATCGACGACAAGCTCAATGCCGTCAAGATCGACCTCAACGACCGGATTTCGAAGATCAAGATCGACGCCCCGCGCGTCGACAACAGCAACGAATTCCTCCTCCTGGCCAATCGCCTCGAGCAGATGGAAAAGCTGATCGTGCAGATCATGAAGAACCCGGTGGCCGCGGCGCCGGCGCCAAACACGCCCGCTCCCGCCGTCGCCAATCTCGACGAAATCAAAATGAAGCTCGGCAATATCGAGCAGGCGATCCTCAAGCTGCAGCCCTCCGAGAAGCGCATCGCCCTGGCCGCGCCGACGCCCGAACCGGCCGTCGTCAACAAACCGTCCACGTCGAACGTCGTCTTCGTGAACCTTTACAACCAAGACCTCTGGATCTGGGTCAACCAGAAGGCCCATCGCGCTCCGCCGAACACGACCGTGACCCTCGACAACATCCCCGCCGGGCCCGCGACCATCGAAGTTCGCTCGCCCGAAGGCGTCTTCCACAAGAGCAGCCCGACCCTCGTCGCTAGCGAGACCTTCACGCTGACGGCTCGGTAAATGCACTTGGCCAACGCCTTGGGCGGCGGCGACCGACCGCCAGGCGGTCGGCTTGGATATCCCATCGCCCCGCCGGTGCGCTGCCGGCGGGCGCTTTCTTTTTCCGTTTCTTCACGATGTCGTCACTCTCCTCGCGAAACATTTTCCTGGCTAGTCTTCTCATTGTTGTGATCGTTTGTTGGCTCGGTTTGCGGGCATGGGACGACTCGCTCAATGCTCCCTATCAACGAGTTGAAGACGGTCTGTACATTGGTCGCGCCCGCAAGATCCTGCCGCCGACATCGGTGCTGCGGCGTCCGACAAGTCGGCGCCATGGGTACGTATTCCACCTCACTGGCGCCCTCCACTCGCCCTACACCAGAAGTTGATAAAGCATGAGGCAGGACGACAGGGAATCAGCGAGACCGCAGCGGTCGACGTCGCTGCCGATGACAAGGCAGGGGGGACCGGTTCGCCTCGTAAAAATCAACGAATGGTCGATGGTGAGCGCGGAAGAGTTGAGATGCGAAGGGACGTTTTGGACTGCACCCGGCTGGGTTCGAACCAGCAACCTTCGGTTTCGTAGACCGATGCTCTATCCAGTTGAGCTACGGGTGCCCGATCAGTTGAGATTTTATAGGAGGGGGTGGGGCGGTCGTCAACCGGGATGTCGGTGGGTTTGAAGGTGGAACGCAGGAGTCCGTCGTTTCTGTGCAGGGAAGAACGGAATGGAGGCGGCTCGGCGTCAAAATAGCGAACTTCGGCAAGGGATTTTGATTTTGCGTGCCGTTTTCGTTATTCCTTGCGGGATTTTGGCGAGGATCGTTTGCACGGTGCGGCGGGCGCGGGAAGGATGGAACGAGGATTTTGCGTTCAACCGCATGGAGGAGGGTTGCCATGACCGTGCGTAAATGTCTCGTGGCTGGCTGGCTCAGTTGCCTGGGGGCGAGTGGACTCGCTCCGATGGCGAGCGCTCAAGGATTGGAGCGATATGAGTCGGCACGCATCAATGTCAGTGAGCCGCAAGCGGCTCCCAATCAAAATCAAAAAACCGCCGACGCCATCGTGGCCGCTCTTCGGGGAAATCCCCAGTTGAAGGGCTATCGGATCGACGTGGTCGTCGTCGAGGGCGTCGCCGAGCTTCACGGCCAGGTGATCTCGCCGGCTCAGCGCGATCTGGCCCGGCAGACGGCTCTGGCGGTGGCCGGGGTGAACGATCTGCGCGATCAGATGACGATTCGCGGCAGCGAACTTTTGCCCACGGCTCAGGAATTCGTGCCGAACGCTCCGGCCTTTCCGCCGCAGCCGAACCCGATCGTCACGCCGATGATGCCGCAACCGGGCATGCAGGCGGGACCGATGCCGATGCCCGGGGGTTATCCGGGCGGGCCGGGCG
>JBAXFO010000491.1:0-4357 GCA_037139885.1 Planctomycetota bacterium | reverse complement strand
GCCCAACACGTCGTGGGACGCGCGAATTTGGGACGACCGCTCGACCTGGTTTCCGCCAAAGCCAGATCGAACGCATTTGCTTTATCTGCCTATCATCGTCCGTGATCCGATGAAAGTGGCCGGGCTGTAATTGAGCGCGCGCAGCGACAACCTCGGAATCGGGAAAACGGCGCGAACGGGCTCAGATTTGCGGAATCGACCGCAGATACGTCGCCATCGTCTCGGGGTTTTCACCCAGAGCCCATGCGGCGGCGAGGGCGAGCAGGAGATTTTGCGTTTCGGTTGGAGTGAAGTTTGTGGGAGATGGGCCCAGAAGCGAACTTGCGTGACCGTCTTGACCGAGGACGATTTCGCGGCCTCGTTGCGAGACGGTGCGGCCGCCGGCGGCGACGTGGACCGTCAAGGCGGCGGCATCTTCGGGGCTGCCGACAAGAATCCCCCGTGTCGCGGGGATGCCGAGTTCTTGGAAGGACCAGGGGGCGAGGGCGACGACGGCGCCCGTTGGGGGGAGGGCGTTGGCGAGCGCCTTGACGAATTCGGCCGGGCCGCGGTCGTCGGTGGTGATGGCGGGAAGCGGCGAGGCGAGGATGGCGACATCGCAGCGGTCGTTGGCGAAGCCGTGGTCAAGGAGTTCGCTGGGATTGGTTTCCAGGAGGGCGATGTCGACGGTCGGGTCGCGGAAGAGGACAAAGGCTCGGGTCTGGGGCGTCAACGAGGGGGCGGTGGGCGTGGGCCAGCGACGGCCGGCGGCGGACATTTCGAGCGGGCCGGCGCAGCCGACTCGTAGGCCGGCTTTGCTGAGGAGCGCGGTCAGATGGTTTTTCACGGAGCCGTGGTCGTCTTCGACGAGGGCGACGACGGGAATACGGCCATGATCGCCCGCAGGGAAAAGCCAGGAGACGACCTCTTCGCCGACAGGGCGGGGGGAATCGGCCCAGGGGGCGAGATGGAGCCAAAAGCCGGGGTTGCTGTTGATCTCGACGATGATGCCGGCCTGGTCTTCGAGTGGGCGCGAAATGTCGAGGGCGACGACGTCCAACCCGGCGACCGGGATCTGCATCATGTGGGCGGCGGCCACGCAATGGGCGGCGGTGGTCGGATGAATCTGGTCGGTGAGGTCGGAGAGCGTGCCGCCGTTTTTGAAGTAGGGAGGATCGCGGCGAACGAGCGTCACCAGGCCCGCGGGAGGCACGGAGTCGAGCGTGAAACCTTGCGAGGCGAGCACGGCCAGGGCGACATCGTCGATTTTGAGCGGCGCGAGCGGGGCGTCGCTGCGGTCGTCGCCGCTGCGGCGCGTTTCGCGATTCACGGCGGCCACCAGCTGCGCGACCGTCGAGACGCCGTCGCCCACAACCTGCGGCGGTTCGATGCGCGTGACGGCGACGACGCGATCCCCGACCACGACGACGCGATGTTCGACGCCGGGAGCGAAATGTTCGACGAGCGCCCAGCTGCTGTGTTCGACGGTCGCCTGAAACGCCGCCTCGACGCGGTCCTGAGTTTGCAGATCGAGCGAGACCCCGGTTTGCAGGTCGCAGTTGTATGGCTTGACGGCCACAGGGAGGCCGACTTCAAGAGCGGCAGGCCAGGCGTCTTCGACTTTGCCGATCAAGCGACCGCGAGGAACGGGCACGCCGATCGAACGCAGGAGTTGGTTCGTGAGATATTTATCTGTCGAAGCCAGGCGGGCGACGCCGCTGACCGCATCGGGTTCGGACCAGCGCATGCGGCGTTGTTTCGAACCGTGGCCGAGGAGGAGGTATCCCGAATATTCGGCGCTCAATTTGGCGACGGGGATGCCGAGCTTTTTCGCTCCGTCGTAAGTGGTGGCGACGGTTGGCGGAATGCGTTGTTGGTATTCGAAATCTTTGAGTCGCCGCACGTCGTCGGGCGTCGGTTCGGCGGCCTGAGAGGCGAGGAGCCGACAGGAGATTTCGAGAGCTTCGCGAGCCAGGGGAGCGGAGACGAACTCGACCGCGACGGAAACGAGTCCATTTCGCATGGCGCGCACGGCCGTGAACGCGACGGGTGTGCCGGCGCGATTTTGCAGCGCACGTGCTTGAGCGACGAGGGCCTCGGCCCGGCTTAAAGCGTCTGCGTCCGAGCTTGCGAAATCGAGAACAACCTCAAGAACGGGGCATGCGGCCCAAACATTCGGGCCTTGCAGGACACGTACGTGTCGAATTTTCATGAAACCCTCGCAAAGAACGCGACACCGAAAGAAAACGTCCGAAAATGTCGAAGAATCAACTTGTGGGCAGGTAGGCGTGACGTTAAAATCCTATTAACCTCGCGGAACTTTTGTTCCCTCCGAGCGTTAAATGTTTGCCCTGCCTTCGATCGCTCCCGCCAGAACATCCCGCCTCGATTGGACTCTCCTCCTATGCGTTGTCTCTCTCTATTGACGGTTGTCGCGGTCGTTGCGCTTCACGGTGAAGCGTTTGGCGAGGAAAGATCGTCGAAGTCCGAAATGGCGGCCAAGTGGTCGGCCGAAGCCCATCGCGAAATCGACGAACACTTTCTCGATCTCGAAAAAATCTACAAGCATCTGCATAGCAATCCCGAACTTTCGTACGAAGAGGCCGCGACAGCGGGCTACCTCGCGAAACAACTCGCAGGAACCGATTTCAAAATCACCCGCAACTTCGCCGGCCATGGCTTCGTGGCGGTGATGAAGAACGGCCCGGGGCCGACGGTGCTGGTGCGGACGGAAATGGACGCCCTGCCCGTCGATGAGAAGACGGGACTTGCGTATGCCAGCAAGGTGCAATCGCGGGATCGCAACGGCAATCTTGTCGGCGTCATGCATGCCTGCGGGCACGATGTGCATATGACCTGTTGGCTCGGAGCCGCTCGCACGTTGGCGGCGCTCAAGAATCGCTGGCAGGGAACGGTCGTTTTCGTCGCTCAGCCCGCGGAAGAAGCCGGCATGGGGGCGTACATGATGCTCGAGGCCGGGCTTTACAGCAAATTTCCTCGGCCCGATTACTGCCTGGCTCTGCATTGCGATTCGCAGCAAGCCTGCGGCGATGTCGCTTACACCCCGGGCCTGGCGATGGCGAATATCGACATGGTCGATATCACCGTCAAGGGCAAGGGGGGCCATGGCGCCTGGCCGCATCTGACGGTCGACCCCGTCGTCCTGTCCGCACGCGTCATCCTCGATTTGCAGACGCTCGTGAGCCGGGAAAACAATCCGACCGATCCCCTCGTGCTCACCATCGGCACGATTCACGGCGGCGTGAAACCGAACATCATCCCGAACGAAGTGACGTTGCAACTCACCGTCCGCACGACGAAAGAAGCGGCCCGTCGGCGCGTGCTGCAAGGCATCGAACGCATGACCAAGGCTGCGGCCGTAGGAGCCGGCGCTCCCGAGCCGATCATCAACATTCGCGCGAACTGGTATACCCCCGCGGTCGTCAACGATCCGCAACTTCTCGACAAGACCGTCGCCATCTTTCGCGAGAGCTTGGGAGAAGAACACGTTCGCCAAAGGCCGCCGATGATGGGGGGCGAAGATTTCGCTCTCTATGGCCGGGCGGGAGTGCCGTCGTTCCTTTACTTCTTGGGGACGCAGACGCCTGAGCGCGTCGCCTCCGCCGAGAACGACACCTCGGCGCCGCTCACCTCGCTCCATTCCGATCAATTCGCCCCCGTGCTCGAACCGACGCTGAAGACGGGAACATTGACCATGAGCATGGCCGTGCTGAACTTGCTCGGCAAAACGCAACTCACCTCGGCTCCGCGTCCCCTCGCCTCGCCGCTGGCGAATCTGCAAACCGGCCTCGGCTCGCTGTCAAAGGTACGTTAGCCAGACCGCTTTATTGCGGCGTTTCAAATCGTTGAACCAGACGCACGCGGGATAGCAAATGATGAGCGCCAAGAGCGTCACCGCATAAACCACCGGCAGACCGAAGCCGTATCCTCTCGGCAAGCCCGTGTAGACGACGCAAAAATCAAGAGCCCGATAGCCGCTGCACACTCCGGCCAGAACCGCCAGCGCGTGAATCACATAAAGATGCAGCATGTAAAAGAAGAGCGGCACACGGCCAAAGATCAACAGCCAATTGGCCAACCGCCCCTTCGCATGCTCCAGAGCCGCCAAGAGCATCAGCAGCGGTCCGAGCGTCATCAAGAGATAGAGAAGCGAAGGCGGATATTTCTTCGTTCGTAAAAACCCCAAGACGTTGAAGAATCCCTCATAAGCCAGCGACCACGGCCGCGGGTCGCCGTAAAGATTGCTCGCCCTCAGCGCCACAAACGCCACGACCATGGCCGCGCCGCCGATGACAAGCCAGCGGCGTCGACGCGCAGCTTCGAAGCGAAAGATGGGCCCGAAACAATAGCCCAACGA
>JBAXFO010000490.1:0-4362 GCA_037139885.1 Planctomycetota bacterium | reverse complement strand
GTCGTGAGTCAACCCAGCGAGGTGCGTTTGCTGAAAGCGACGCTCGGCCCGAATCTGTTCACCATTGCGGCGGCGGGCCGAACGTTTTTCGAGCTACGCCAGATCGTGAAGCTGGCGACCGCTTCGCCGCCTGTGAGTCCGCTGGGGGAGATCGACGATGCGCATCGCTAACGTGATCGGCTCCCTGACGCTGTCGCGCTGCCATCCGACGCTTGTCGGCATGCGTTGGCTGATCGCCGTGCCATTCAGTCAACAAGGATTGCGCGATGGGAAAGCCGACGGCGAAGAGTTCGTCCTACAAGACGATCTCGGCCCCGGCATGGAGCAGATGATCGCCGTCAGCGAAGGCGTCGAAGCCCAGATGGCGTTTTATCCGAACAAGAAACCGATCGACGCATCGTGTGCGGCGATCCTGGATCAAGTGCGTTTAAGTCCCGTGTCGAAGGATTGAGCGATCGCTTCGCTTGCGTTCGCTCCGATTCCACCTACGAAGAAAAAAGAGGCGAATATGTCTGTCAGCGAATTCAAACTCCGCGAACAAATCTGCGACATCGGTCGTCGGCTTTACGCCAAGGGCTTCGCCGCCGCCAACGACGGCAACATCACCGCCCGGCTTAACGACAAGGAATTGCTCTGCACGCCGACGATGGTGTCCAAGGGATTCCTCAAGCCCGAAGATATTTGCAAAGTCGATTATGAAGGCAAGCAACTCGCCGGCACGCGCAAGCGAACAAGCGAAGTGCTCCTGCATCTCATCGTCTACAAGCATCGCCCCGATGTGCAGTCGGTGGTGCATTGCCATCCGCCGCATGCGACCGCGTTCGCCGTGGCCCACGAGCCGATTCCCAAGTGCGTTCTCCCCGAAGTCGAAGTGTTCCTCGGCGAAGTGCCCATCGCGAAATACGCCACGCCCGGCGATCAGCGCTTGCCGAACACGATTTTGCCGTACGTGAAAGACTGCAACACCGTTTTGCTCGCCAATCACGGCACCGTGTCTTGGGGCCCGTCGGTCGAAGGAGCGTACTTCAACACGGAGATCATCGATGCGTATTGCCGCATCCTGATCCTCGCGAAGACTCTCGGCCGGGTCAATTACTTCACGCAGAGCGAAAACTCGGAGCTGATGGAGTTCAAGAAGAAGCTCAGCCTGGCCGATCCGCGCATCGGCAAAGATGCATGCACGCTGTGCGGCCCGAGCCTCTTCCGCGAAGGTTTCGATTTCGTGCCGGAGGCGTATGCCTTCAACCCCGCCACCGAAACCGGCCTGGGCGACGGCGAAGTCGGCGATCACGCGTGTGGGTGTGAAGTGAAGCCCGCCGCGAAGAAAGAGATCACCACGACCAACATGGACGAACTCGTGCGAACGATTACCGATAAGGTGATGGCGACGCTGGCGGGATCGAAGACGTGATAGAATGGAGCGGAACTTTGCACTGAAAGGAGGATCCGCATGTCGCAACAGAATATCGAGCGCCGTTTGATTTCGCTCGAACAGGAAGTCGCTGAGTTGAAGAAGACACTCAACGGGAACAGCGAGGCGAAACCATGGTGGGAGAGAATCGCCGGGCAGTTCGCAGGCGACTCGCACTTCGAAGAAGCGATGCGGCTGGGTCGAAAATACCGCGAATCGACGAAGCCGAAACCTCGCCGGAAGGCTCTGAGACGAGAACCTCATGGTGATACTTGATACGGATCACTTGAGCCTTTTGGAATGGAGCGATTCGCCTGCGGCTTCGGCGATCTTGCGAAATCTTCGACAGAATCGACAAGAAGCGTTTGCGACCATCGTCAGTTTCGAAGAGCAAATGCGTGGCTGGCTGGCGGTCCTCAACCGTGCCAAGGAAATCACCCGGCAGGTCGAGATCTATCAAAGAATCAACAAGACGCTGCGGGGCTATTGCGGTCGATCCGTGCTCGATTTCGATGAACGTGCCGCAACTGAGTATCAGCGAATTCGCAAAAGTCGCCCACGCCTGGCGACGATGGACCTTAAGATTGCGGCCATCGCTCTGGCGAACGATGCGCTGCTTTTGACTCGAAACACCAACGATTTCTTGCAAGTCCCCGGACTCAAGATCGACGACTGGAGCAAGTGACACCATGAAAGTCAGCATCATCGGCGGCGGCGGTTTGGTCGGCAGCATGACGGCGTACGCTCTCCAACTGGGCGGCGTGGCCAGCAGCATTTGCACGATCGACGCCAATAAAGAGATGTCGCAGGGCGTCGCTCTCGACCTGCTGCACGGCGCCAGCCTTGTCGCCGACCAGCGGATTTCGGCGGGGGATATGAACGACGTCAAATCGAGCAATGTCGTCGTCGTCACGGCGGGGTTGCGACGCAAGCCCGAGGAAAGCCGGCTCGATCTGATCAATCGCAACGTCGATTTGTTCATGAACCTTTTGGGCCAGATGAAGCAGGCCGGGTTCAAGGAAAACACGTATCTCGTCGTCGTGTCGAATCCGGTCGACGTGCTCACCTACCTCGCGGTGAAGCATTCGGGTTTGCCTGCCGAGCGCGTCCTCGGCCTGGGGACCGTGCTCGATACGGCGCGGTTCCAGAGTTATCTTGCCGAAAAGCTGAAAGTCGCCCCGACGCAAGTCAAAGCCCTGATGCTCGGCGAACACGGCGACAGCATGACGCCGATTTGGTCGAGCGCCACGGTGGCTGGCCTGCCGCTGGAACAATGGCCCGGCTTCACCCCCAAACTCGGCCAGGACATTTTCGAAGCGACCAAGACGGCCGGCTCCACGGTCATCAAGCTCAAAGGGGGATCCGGTTTCGCGGTCGGCGTGTCGATTCGCGAAGTCGTGCAGAGCCTGCTTCTGGACAGTCGCCGGATTCTGCCGGTCAGCTCGCTCATCAACGGTCCTTATGGCGTTCGCGATGTCTGCCTCTCGGTGCCGACGGAAGTCGGGTGCGGCGGCGTTCGTAAGCTGTACGAGTTGTCTCTCACGCCTCGCGAAAAGATGGGCATCCAAAACTCCGCACGCGTTTTGCGCGAGACGATCGACGCCGTCGAGAAGCGTCTGGCGGCTGGGCCGAGCGCCCCGGCTTCTCCCGCAGCAGCGCCTTCCACGGCCGAGCGTTCGATCCCGCGTGCCGCTTGGGGCGGCAAAAAGTAGACCTCTTCGTCGACCGTCGCAATGGTTTCTCATTCGCATTTGTTTGATCCAGGTGTGCCTTGCAAAAGTCTCTCGATCAAAAACTCGCCCGTATCCATGCCGATCCTCAAGGGGCGAAGGATTTCATCCTCGCCGACGCCAAGGACGCCGATATGGCGTTGTCGATCGGCGCCACAGGCCGCTCTCCCGAGGCGCATGGCGACGAAGTCAAGTACCGCACCTTGCAACAGTTTCGCGATGTCATCGAATCGGTCGTGGAACAAGGCCTCGTCGATATCGTCCTGATGTCGGCCCATTCGAACGAAATTCTCAACATCCAAAAGCGGATCTTCGACAATAGCCCGATCACGCCCGCGGCTCGAGCGAACGACACGACCGACATCCACGTCATTCGCGGCAGCGTCTATCCGACGATGGCTTCGCGTCCGTTCCGTACGGCCACGCTCGACCATATTCAGTGCGGCCATCTCGCCTGCAAACCCGAGGAACGCCATCTCGGCGCCGACCTCGGCCTTTATAGCATCACGTTCAACAACGATGTCGACCTCGATCGCGAGGCCCTGCAAGAATACAAGAACTTTCGCCTGGAAGCCGAAGCGAAGGGCTTTCGCCATTTTCTCGAAGTCTTCGATCCGAATCGGCCCGAAGCCGTCGATCCTGTGAAGCTGCCCGCGTTCATCAACGACGCGATCGTGCGCACGCTCGGCGGCGTCACGTCGAAAGGCCGTCCTGTCTTTTTGAAGATGGTCTATCACGGCCCGCAGGCTCTCGAAGAACTCGTTCACTACGATCCTCATCTCGTCGTCGGCATTCTGGGCGGCTCCGCCGGAACGACGTACGACGCGTTCAAGCTTCTCGGCGAAGCGAAGAAGTACGGCGCCCGGGTCGCGCTCTTTGGCCGCAAGATCAACAACGCCGAAAACCAGCTCGCCTTCATTCGTTTCCTGCGGTACATCGCCGACGGCGAAATCGAACCGGAAGAAGCCGTGAAGGCGTATCATGGCGTGCTGCAAAAATTGAACATCAAACCGCTGCGAAGCCTGCAAGACGACATGGTTCTGCAAACCGGCGTGATGAACTATGGCGGCACGGGAAAGACGATCAGCCTCCCCGTCAAATCTGCGGCCGCCGTCAGCCAACCGGCGCCGTCAAAAACCGCCGACGAACCCAATTTCGCCGCGATGACCGCCGCCGAGAAAGTCGCCTATCATCGAGCGAGATGGTCGCGGATTCTCGGAT
>JBAXFO010000489.1:0-4365 GCA_037139885.1 Planctomycetota bacterium | reverse complement strand
GGACGTATTAGGTTCGCGGCTCTCTGTTGGTGAGCCGCGAACGTGAGCCGCGAACAAAACCCGCCCGCGAAAACCGAAAATCGTAAGATGATTTCATGGTCCGCTTGATCGAAGCGTCGCGCGGCTTGAAGGATCGTCACGAATGTCGCTCGAAACCGTCCCGTTCACCCCCGCGTTGGCCGACAGCGCGCGTCGCGTCAAAGAGCTGCGCGAGCGCGCCCAAACGGAAGTGGGCCGCGTCGTCGTCGGCATGGAGCGCGTCGTCAATCGATTCCTCATCGCCCTCATCGCGGGCGGGCATGTCCTCCTCGAAGGCGTGCCGGGCGTCGCCAAGACGACCATCGCGAAATCGCTGGCCCAGTTGTTGGGCATCCAGTTTCAGCGCATCCAGTTCACGCCCGATTTGCTCCCCTCCGATGTCACGGGCACGTCGATCTTCGACCGCAAGGCCAACGACTTCGTGCTTCGCAAAGGCCCGATCTTCTGCCAGCTGTTGCTCGCCGACGAAGTCAACCGCGCCCCGGCGAAGACGCAGTCGGCCTTGCTCGAAGCGATGCAAGAACATCAAGTGACCATCGATGGCGTGACGCTGCCTTTGCCCCGGCCGTTTCTGGTGCTCGCGACGCAGAACCCCGTCGAGCAAGAAGGCGTCTACCGCCTGCCCGAGGCGCAGCTCGACCGCTTTCTCTTACGCATCGAAATGGGGTATCCCGGGGCGGCGCAAGAAGTGCAAATGCTCAAGTTGCACAGCCGGCCGATTCTGCCGACGGCTCCGATCTTCACGCCCGAAATGATCCTCGATCTCCAGGAACAGCTTTGTCAGGTTTTCGCCAAGGACGAACTCTTCCGATACATCGTCGACCTCGCGGAAGCGAGCCGCAAGCATCCCGACGTCGCTTTGGGAGCGAGTCCGCGTGCCTCCCTGTGCTTGCTTCGCTGCGCCCGCGCCCGCGCCCTTCTCGAAGGCCGCACCTACTTCACCCATGAAGATGTGCAAGCCGTGGCCATGGGCGTATTGGGGCACCGTTTGATCGTGAAGCCGGAAGCGGAAGTCGAAGGCCGCAGCGTCGGCGATATCGTGCAAGATTTGCTCCGGTCCGTGCCGGTTGTTGGGGTCTAGGGGATCTTGCGGTAGGGTGGGTTGAGCGGAGCGAGCCCACCCATCGGTTTGACTCTTCTCCCCCGTTTGGCGACGGACGTTGGATGTCGCGTCCGAACCTTTCGGTGGGCTTCGCTCCGCTCAACCCACCCTACGAAAACTCCAGAGGACCTCGATGCTGTCGCCGCGCGGCTGGTGGTTTCTGGCGATCGTCTTCGGCATGTTGCTGGTCGCCGTGACGTTTGGCGTCGGCACGCTCGCCGTGGCGCTCATCCCGCTTCTCGCCTGGTTCTTCGCCGCCTGGGTTCATTTCTTGTGGGTCGCTCGGCATGCCCCGGCCGGTTTCGAACTCGTGCGCGAAATTCGCACGCCGGGCGGTCCGACGCAGGTTTTGTGGGCTCATCAACCGGCGACGGTTCGCCTCGAAGTGCGCTGGACCCGTGGCACGACGCTGCCGTTCGTCATCGCCATCGACAAAATTCCCGCTCTCGCGAACTGGCCGGACGGCGAATCGTGGCAGCGCGGCTCCCTTGCACGCAACCATCCTCTCATCATCGAATACCCGATCCTCTGCCCGGCCGCGGGACGGCTGCGCTTCGAGGGCGTGAAACTCATCGTCACCGATCTTCAAGGTTTCTTTCACTGCACCGTCTTCGTACGCCAAGCGACGACCATCCGTGTGCTGCCGCCGCTCGTCCCCGGCCCCGGCGGCGTGCCGCTGCGGAAGCGCCATAATATTCTGCCCCTTGTCGGCATGCATCGCCTCTTCCGGGCGGGGGGCGGCAGCGAGCTTCTTTCCTTAAGGGATTATGTCGCCAGCGATCCTCCGAAGCTCATCGCCTGGAAGGCCTCGGCCCGGCGCGATCGACTCATCACGAAAGAACTCGAAAGCGAAGTCCCCGTTCGCTGCACGCTGTTTCTCGATGCGTCTTCGTCGACGCGCGTCGGCCCGGTGGGACGCAACGCCCTCGGCCGGCTCGTCGAAATCGCCGCCGGCGTGCTGTACGCCAATGCCGAGAATCGCGACTTGACCGGCCTGGTCGTGCTCGACGAACACGGCATCGGCCGCCGCATCCGCCCCGCGCGCGGCCGGCGCGCGTTCTTCGAGATGCTGCATCTCCTCGCCGACATCGCCGACGAACCGCCGACCATCGATCAACGCGACGTCAGTCGGCTGCTGCCGATCGCCCTGGGTCTGATTCAAGACGTCTACCCCGGCTGGCTTGACCGTGCGGTGAACTCGACGCCGTGGTATTCGCCGCGCTTCTGGAGGCAGGCCAATCGCTGGCGCAAGCGGATCGCGGCCGTGCTCGCCAACATTTACGGCCTCGGCCCCGGCGGCGTCTCGATGCTCTATCACGAAGACGAAGCGTGCCATCGCTATCTCATTCGCTGGCTCAACGAACATCGCATCGCCGCCCCCATGTTCCTTTACGACGAGCATGGACATTACCTGTTCCGCGCCGAAGGCAAGATCGCCTCGCTCGCCCAGGCCCTGACCGAAAGCGTCACCCGCGCTAAAGACAACGAAATGTTCGTCGTCCTCGCCGATCTGTTTGATACCGAAGCGGATCGCGGCCCTCTGCTGCGTGCGGCCAAGGCGGCCCGGGCCCGGCATCACGACGTGCATCTCATCTGCCCCTGGCCTCCCGGCGTGCCGCTTCCCGATGGCCGCGACCGCCCCCCGCCCGTTCTGCTGGCGCCGAACCTTCAGGAACTCTTGAGCCGCGTCGGCACGGCCCGGTTGATCGCCGCCTACGACGACCTGCGCCGCGAGTTCGGCCGCATCGGCGTTCCCGTTTTGGCCGCCGCCGAAGAGCAGTCGATTCCGCATATTCTCGAACGCATGCATCATCTGCGTCCCAGCGCCCGGAGGTCGCGATGAACGACAGAACCTTCGTAAGCGCCGCTCATTACCGGATTTTCTCCGGCCTCGGGCTGGCGATGATTTGCGTCGCCCAAGACTTCCAGGACATCATCGTTCCCAACATCGGCCTGGCGGTGTTGGGGCTGTGGATGGTTTTCGATCCGCGGCCGCGAGTGGCGCCGTTGTTCATCGTGATGTTGAGCGTCGTCCAGTTGGCGGGGCATTATCAGAATTATCAGTCTCTGCGCTTCACGCCGACGTTCGTGCCCTTCGAACCGATCGGGCTGTTGCTGTCGGCGGGAACGATGCTGTTCCTCGGCGGCCAATATCGCTTGCTCGCGCTTCGCTGGCATGCCGCGCCGCACGACCCACGCTTTCCCAAACCCTTGCTCCACGATCCCGACGGTCGGCCCCAGGTGGTCATGACGCGCCCCGAGTCGTCTCTCAGTCCGCGCGAGATCGTTGTCTTTTTGATCGGCAGCGCGCTGTGCGTGCTTTTTGGACAATGGGCCTGGGAGCGGCTGAGCGACGATTGGATCGTTACGGATTTTCTGCCGCCGCGCTTTCTGCGCTTCGCGTTTCTGATCTGGCTGATGGTCGTCGGACTGTTCGTCGGCGGGGGCGTGGTCGGATATTGGCGCAGCGTTCACGATGATCCGGCTCGAGCCCGGCTCTACCTTCAAGAGATCGCCTGGAGCGAAGCGCGCCGCGAATATGGCCGCATCGGCCGGTGGATCGCGTGGGGGAAACGACGCATGAGTCGTCGGTGCCGGAAGTCGTCGTGAAGTTGATGCTGTCAAGGCAGCTAGTTGGTTTCCATTAGGCCATTGGGCTCGATTCGATCACTCTGACGGAGCACGTCCATGTCGGAAAAAGTCGTCATCATCGGTTCCGGGCCCGCCGGGTGGACTGCGGCCATTTATGCCGCCCGCGCCAATCTGAGCCCCCTCGTTTTCGAAGGCTCCGCGACCTGGGAGCCCAATCGCGTCAACGGCACCACGCCCCTGGGCCAACTGAATCTCACGACCGAAGTCGAAAACTTTCCGTCCTGGCCGGCGGTCGATTCGCAGGCCCTGGCCGGCTATGCCCGCTCCGCCCTTGCCGATGACCGTTATGCGGGCCTTGCTCATCTTTACGAAGGCAAACGCGCCCACACCGGCAAACGCACCATCTTTGGCCCCGAACTCATGGAGTTGATGCGCCAACAAGCGCTCAACTTCGGCACGCGCATCGTCACGGACGACATCGTCTCGGTCGATTTCGGCAATCGCCCCTTCACCCTCACGTCGCGCGACAACGGCGTCACCCAAACGCACGCCGTCATCATCGCCACCGGGGCTCGGGCGAATTACCTGGGCCTGCCGAGCGAGGATCGCTTCAAAAACAACGGCGTCTCCGC
>JBAXFO010000488.1:0-4377 GCA_037139885.1 Planctomycetota bacterium | reverse complement strand
CTCAACATCCAGCCCCGGCCGTAACGGTTGAAACCGACGATGCGTTTCGTGCCCGCCAACCAGGCGACCAAACCGCTGCGAAAACTATTCGGAAAGAGAACAGCGAGATCGAACGCTTCTCTTCGCATCTTCCAGGCGAGGCCGGGCCAGCGATTCGGGCTCTTACGATCGAGAAACGCGAGACGATCGAACCATGGCGAGCCGGCGACGACATCGGCGACATACGGCTTGCACACGCCGACGATCTCGGCATCGGGATACTGTTCGCGCAGCGCGCGGAAGGCCGGCGTGGCCATCACCACGTCGCCGATCCAATTCGGGAGAAAAACCGCAAGTTTCATGATGGTTCCGAATCACAGCTTCGTCGGGCTCCCTCGCCCTGGGGACTCCAAGGGTGAGGGGAGGCATGAGCGACACGCGTCAGGCCGCACGCATGCGGTCGATCAAGTTCGTCGTCGAAAACCCTTCGCGCACCGGCGACAGATGCACCCGGCCGCCGTACGATTCGACGAAATCGGCCCCGACGACGTCGCTCTTGCGATAATCGGCGCCCTTCACGAGCACATCCGGCCGCAGCGCTTCGATCACCAATTTCGGCGTCGCGTCGTCGAACGCGACGACATAATCGACCGCTTGCAAAGCCGCCAACACGGCCGCACGAGCCGCCAGCGGTTGCACGGGCCGCGACGGGCCTTTGAGCCCGCGAATGCTCGAATCGCTATTGAGGCCGACAACGAGCAGATCCGCCTGAGCGCGGGCGTCTTGCAAGTATTGAACGTGCCCGGCATGGAGAACATCGAAGCAGCCGTTGGTGAACGCCACCGTCTGCCCCAGCCGGCGGCGATGCTCGAGCTCTTGCGCGAGCACCGGCAGCGTCAACGCCTTACGGGCTTCCTGGCCGCCATGTTCGCCGGGCAGGCCTTCGTGAAGCAAATCGCGAATGATCTCTTCGCGCGTCACGGTGGCGACGCCGATCTTTTCGACTTCCAAGCCGCCAGCGACATTCGCAAGCTGAATCGCTTCGGGATAATCCGCCCCCGCCGCCAGAGCCATGCCGAGCACGCTCATGACCATATCACCGGCGCCGGTGATGTCGTAAACCTGTCGCGGCCGCGTCGGATACAGAGCTTTGCGGCCATCCGCATGATCGAGAAACATGCCGTCTTTATCGAGCGTAATGATCGACGCTTCGAGCCCAAGCTGCTGACGCAAAACATCCGCCGCCGCGATCACTTCGGTGTGCGTGTTCAGCGTGCGGCCCGTGGCGAGGCCCGCTTCCAGGCGATTGGGCGTGATCGCGGAGCAGCCTTGATACTTGCGATAATCGTGGCCGCGGATGGGATCGGCGATCGCTTTGATGCCAGCTTCCTTGCACAACGCGATCACTTCATTCAGCACGCGCGGCGTGCACACGCCCTTGTCGTAATCGCTGATGAGCACGATGTCGCTGTTGCCGATCAGCTTCTTGAGAGCGGCGATCAGTTCGTCTTCGATGGCGCGCGACAGAGCCGAGCGATCTTCGTAGTCGACGCGGATCATCTGTTGCGGATGGCGCGCTTGAGCCCGGCCGATGTAGCGTTCCTTCACCGTGCTCGGCCGACCCGGGTCGGCGATGACGGCGCGGTCGTCGATGCCGAGATTTTGAAAGATGCCGCGAATGCGGCCGGCGTCGGCGTCATCCCCCACGACGCCGGCGAGGGCGACTTGAGCGCCGAGCGCACGCAGCATGGTGGCGACGCTGCTCGCTCCGCCGAGGCGTTCTTCGCGACGGTCGGCACGCAGCAGGATCACCGGCGCTTCCTGGCTGATGCGTTCGGCGTTGCCCCACACGTAGCGGTCGAGCATGACATCGCCGACGACGACGACGCGCGGCTCGCCCAAACGCTGCACCAGATCGATGAGATCGTTCGTCACTCTCTTCCCTCCATGGAAGATCGGTCGGAGGCGGCAGGCGGGTTGCGATCGCCGGCCGCGCGTGGAATCCTTTACGCCGCCGCCTCTTCGAGAACATCGTCCCGAACCGTCGCACGTTGCGCTTGCAGACAGGCGACCGACAGATGCAACAGCGGCAACATGATCTCATGATGCCCGATCAGCTCGATGCCCTCGGCCGACGGGCGTTCGACGACATTCACGCGCGAACGGTACTGAGCCTGCTTGTCGAGGTTCACCGTCACCAAACCATCGAGAGAATGGCCGAGGTTGCGAGCGACGGAGACCGCCTTGACGAAGACTTCCGGCATGATGACCGCGCTGCCGAGGTTCATCCAAACGCCGTAAGCCATTTTCGCGACGACGCCGCACAGCCGGCGGAAATCGATGAGACTCGCTTCACCGAGCGCGGCTCCGGAAACATGCGGGTGCATGTGGACGATGTCCGTGCCGAGGGCGACATGGATCGTGCAGGGGATGCCGGCACGATAGGCCGCGAGGACGAGCGATTGGTCGCCGTGCGCGGGATTCAGATCGTCGATGTGCCGGCCCATCGCCCAGCCCAGGCCGATGTCGTTTTCGGCGCCGAGACGCGACGCGATGGCGAACGCGTCGGCGGTTTCGCGGGCCATGCCGAAGTGGCCTTTGGGAAGCTGCGTGGCGACGTTCTCGCTCGTTTTGCCGACGAGGGCAAGCTCGAAATCGTGAATGGCCGCGGAGCCGTTCATCGACACCATGTGAATCAGGCCCTGTTGAATCCAGTCGATCAGATAGGGAGCGCACCCGGTCTTGATGACATGACCGCCCAACGCACACGCGACCATCCGGCCTTCACGCTGCGCCCGCACGAGATGCTCAGCGACGCGGCGGACATCGTTGGCGGCAAGCTGACGCGGCAGGCTCAGGAGCCACGCGGCCGCGGAAACGCTCGGCTCGACGGGAGCGCCCAGGTCGTCGTGAAACACTTTCGAAGGGCGCGATGCGAGATCGTAGGTTTGCAGCGCGCTCAGATCGAGCGGCGGCTGGCTCGCGAAATCGGGATGATGCGGGCCCGCCAGTTTGTAACCGTTGCACTGCGACATGAGAAATCCTTCCTTCCGTGGTTGGACAACAATGATGAATCGATGATTCGCCGACCGCTTTGGCGGATGATCGCGACGCTCCTCGAAGCATCGCTAAACATCGGTCGCCGCCCCCAGCGTTTTCTCCAAAAGGCGATCCAGAGCCTCCTGCCCCGAACGAATCGCCAGTTCAATCTTCAACGCCCACAACTCGCGTTCGCCGATCCGGTCGAGGCGAATCTTGACGAGATCCTTTTGCGTTGTCGCCACGATCGCTCCCGCAGGTAGGGCTCGCGCCCACGCCCGCAAATCTTCAATGTCGCTGCGAGCATACGCATAATGATCCGGGAACGTTCGCCACGCCGTCACATCGCAACCGAGATCCGTCAGCGTGCGGCGAAACGCGTCGGGATTCCCCAGCCCGCAAAACCCCGCCACCGCCTGGCCGTGAAACGCGTTCGCCGGTTTCTGCTCCTGGGCGCTGTTCACCCAGGCCGCGGGCTGATGATCGCTTTCGATGATCGCCAATCCCGGAGCCGCCTGCTCGATGTCGCGGCGCACCGCTTGGACCGCTTCGGGCGTCGCCGCGCCGCAGCGAGTGATCAAGACCGCATGGGCTCGGCGAAGACTCGTGCTCGATTCCCGCAGCAAGCCACGCGGAAACAGATAGCCATGCCCCCAGGGACAGGTCGCGTCGATCAACACCAGATCGAGATCGCGCCGCAGTCGCCGATGTTGAAAACCGTCGTCGAGGATGAGCAATTCGCTCTCCAGTTCCTCGACGGCCGTCTTCGCCAGCGCCGCCCGATCGCTCCCTTGAAGGTGCGGCACATCCGGACAATTTTCTTCGAGAACCAGGGCCTCGTCGTTCGGCCCCTGTTCGGCTCCATAGCCCCGGCTCAAGATCGCGACTTGAACGCCGCGTTCGCGAAACCAGCGGGCCAGGTATTCCACGCACGGCGTCTTGCCCGTGCCCCCCAAGGTCAAGTTGCCGACGCTGACCACCGGCACATCCGCCTGCACGCTTGCCTTCCAGCCGCGATCGAAGGCCAGATTGCGAAGGCGAACGCCCCAACCATAAGGGATCGCGATCGTTCGCAATCCCAGCTTCGCGAGCCCGGCAACCGCGCCTCGGCGTTGCCCGCGAATCAGGGCCAAATAGGCGTCTCGCACATCGTCCTCGTGACACGCGCTCGCGACAAATCCGTCGCGGCGCGAACTTGGGTTACCCGTTATAGTCCGTTTCGCAAAATCGTGTCAACGGCAAGCCGAAATTTGCCTGCGCATTTTCCGGGGCAACGGCGCCGCTCCGAAAAGAAACCCGCATTCCGTCGCGTGTGACCCAAGCCGGCCTCTTGGAGGCCGTAGCAACCGGGGCCAGCGC
>JBAXFO010000487.1:0-4379 GCA_037139885.1 Planctomycetota bacterium | reverse complement strand
TTGTGTCCGGCTAGAACTTTTCCTGGGTCGGAAGAAAGTCGGATCGCGATTCGCCCCGAAAAATTCGGGGCGTGTGAGGCATCGCTCTTGGACTTCCGTGTTGAACGAACGTGGCGGAGTTCGCTGCTGGCTCCAGCGAGTTTGGTCGCGGCCACGATCCTCGTTTATGCCAACAGCTTCGACGGGCAGTTCATTTTCGACGACATGCCGAATATCGTTGAGAACGAGCAAATTCGCGTCTTTCCTCCACGCTTCGCAACGCTCACCGGCCACCTCGAACGATCGCTGACCAACACAACCCTTGCCGCGAACTGGCGTTTCGGCCAAAACGCCGTCGCGGGTTATCATGCCGTCAATCTCACGATTCACATTCTTGCCGGGTTGCTGTTGTTCGGTCTCTTGCGGCGCACGCTGCGGCGTGAACCGCCCGATTCCACATGGCATCGATCGGCGCGCGGTCTCGCCTGGGCCATCGCTCTGCTCTGGCTCGTCCATCCCCTGCAAACGCAGAGCGTCACCTACATCATTCAACGTGCGGAAGCCTTGACGGGACTGTTTACGCTTGCCATGCTCAACGCCCTCCTGCACGGCGCCGAGGCTTCGCGCCGAATGGGCCGCTTCGTTGGGTTCGCGGGGGCAACGATCGCCTGCGCCCTGGGCATGTGCAGCAAGGAAGTCATGGTCACAGCGCCGATCCTGGCCCTTGTTTTCGATCGCATTTTCTTGGCGACATCCTGGCGCGACCTGGTGCGCCGCCGTTGGCTGGTCCATCTATCGTTGCTCGGTTGCCTTCTGCTCACGATGCGCAGCGTCGCGACTTTGACGACTTCGGCTCCGGCGGACGAACCGCTGCAAGCGGTGGGCTTCCATATCGTCGGCGTGTCGCCCTGGGAATTTCTGCGAAGTCAGCCGGGAGTGTTGCTGCATTATCTCAGGCTCGTTGTTCGGCCGGTGGGGCAATGCCTCGATTACAATTGGCCGGTCGCGCATGGCTTTGCGGCCATCGTTTTGCCTGGGTCGATCATCGTCGGCTTATTGATGGCGACGGCTGTGGCGCTGTGGCGCTGGCCGAAGCTGGGGTTCTGCGGCGCCGCGTTCTTTATCATCCTCGCGCCGTCTTCCAGCTTCCTTCCTCTCGCCGATTTGGCCTTCGAGCATCGCATGTATCTTGCCCTCGCGCCGATCTTGACGCTCTTGGTTCTCGGCGGCCATGCCTTGAGCTTGCGGATCGGCGCCCGGCGGAATGTCGATCTTGCCGCCGTCCATCGCTGGGAACTGGGTGCGACGCTCCTGCTGGCCACAAGCTTCGGCGTCATGACCGTGGCGCGAAACTTTGACTATCATGATGTCGCCGGCATGTGGACTCTGGTGCTTCAAAATTCGCCCCACAACATCCGCGCTCGCAACAACCTCGGCCAGGCGTGTTTATTAAATGGTCAGTACGACGCCGCCTTTCGGGAGTTCGCCGCGGTTCTGCGTATGCGTGATTATCCCGACAGTCTCGCCGGCATGGCCGATGTCCTCGAAAAATTCGGCAACACGTCGCAAGCCGTCGAGCACTACAACGCGGCCCTTCGAGGGAATCCGTCACGCGCCGCTCATTATGAATTCCGGATCGGCAGCATCCTGGCGGGCGCGGAAAAATGGCAGGACGCCTTGCCGCACTTTCGCGAAGCCAACCGCCGCAGACCTCAGCAACCGATCTACATGTTAAGCCTGGCCCTCGTCTTATCCGAACTGGGCCAAGCCGCGGAAGCGGAGCGAATCTTCGCCGAAATCGTCGCGCTTGACCCCGATTTCGCCGGCATGCAAATTCCTCGACGGGGCGGCCCATAGCGCCGAGTCAAATCGTCCGCTCGCCATCCACGACGATGACTTGCCTTGTCGTGAGCGTCGTTAACAGCGGGAGATCGTAGACCGCATCGGGCCGCCGACTGTCGTGGAAATGAACTGCGTCCAAGCTGCGTCCTCTTTGAATTGTCCGTCTGATAGGCGATCATGGCTACACGACCATCTCCATGCGAAGCCCGCACGAATCGACGGGCGGCTTGACGGGGAGAAGGGTCGCCTTGCCAGCGACCACTCGTTCGCCGGTCCAAAGAGCTGCGAACGCATCCAAAAGGTCGTCTTTGCCGTACTTACCACGCGGCAAGCTCGATTGAGCGGCGGCATAGGCCGACGCGTACAGAGGCTTGACAAACGCCTCTCGCTCCGACCTGCCGGCCAACAACTTCTTGCGGTGCGTCATCGCCTTTCGACTGTTCCACGCCCAGAAGCACACCTCGGGATGAACCTCCCGGATCCATCGATTGAGCGTCGGGTCCGAGCGGAGAAACGTATCCACCTCTCGGATTTTTGGTAGGATCGCCCAGGCCTGCTGGTTGATCTTGCGCCCATCCGCCTTCATGCCGATAACGCACGCATCGTCCCTGGTCGTCGCGGCGAGCATCGGGCGAATCGGCGCTCGGAAAACACTGCTCGCTCTCGGAGGCCGAAGGTGGGACCTCGCATCCAGGTCGCACTGGCGGGAGCCGGAATCCGTCAGCCCGATAGGGACGTCTACCATGACAACTTCCGGCCTGGGATCCATTGCCATGAGGTCCGTAATGCTGCAAAGTATTCGGGCCTGCACCGCTCCGGTAGACAGGTCTTTTGTCAAGCAGAGCCATCCACACGAGCAACCATCGATCCCGGCAACGACAGCCATCGGTCCGACTCCCCTGCCTAACGATAAGGATAAGCTGCCGGGGCCGCCTGCAAGACCTTCATGCCGCGCGAAACCAGGATGGCGGCTCCGGCCAGCTTCATCCGTTGGTTCAGTCGCGATCTCACAGCAGTGACTCAGCGCGTTCGGAATTGGACCACAACGATTGTCCAACCTGATCGCAAGGCCGCACTGTTTCAATCAATGCTTGCAACGATTCTTCCCCATCTGCTGTAAGCCACCAATCGGCCTGGTCGTCGCTCGCCCATATGAGCAGACGCTGATCGCTTTTTGAGAACCGATACTGCGTGTGTCCTGGCCACCCATAAGTTTCTGGACCTGTATCCAGATTGCCTCTCAGGATGCCGAGCGCTGTCTCGGACAGCGGCTTGTTTTGGGCTTGAATGAGCAAATTCTTCGTCAGCACTTTCGAGTAGTCCCACATCCAGGCAAATAGATGGTCCGAAAAAGTCGGCGAACATTTGGTCCAAGTCTTGAACTGGGAATCGAAATCCACGTAGGTCGGCGGATCATCTGTCCCGTCCATTCCGAACGCCCACACGCAGACTCCCTGATTCTCGTAACGAAAGACGACCAAGTCCCGGACCAAAAGATCGTGTGGTCCGCCGTCGCGCGTGTCTTTTCGAGGCAGACCGAACTCACTCGCTTCCAGGGGCCAGTCGTCGTTGCTGTACTGGCGCAAGATCTCGCAGGCACCTTCGAGTGAATACCATTCTCGGACCGAGGCTGGAAGTTTGCGACCGATGCGTGCTTCAACCGCATCGAGTTCGGTTACGGCGCCCTCGGAAATCACGGGGGCGACATTCAGCATCTTCAGGGTCCGGGCATGAAAACGGAGCAACCGAGAACTCCAGTGAGCGAACGATTTTTAGGGGCGCGCGAGCGCGTTCTAGCAAGGTTCTGCGCCCTCTAGTTCGGGCTAACACGGAAGTCAGTACAGCATCTCCCGGAGCGACTGTCAAGGATCGAAATTGGCGAGGTCGCTCGAAATTTCGCGACGGGAGATTTTTTGATTGACGCAGAGTGGCGCACAAAGGGGACATTCATCGATTCTTTCGCCGTCTTTTCCCACGTCCGCTGAATCGCCTCAGCCCAAACCCGCGAGAGCCTCTGTTGGCGATGTTTGTTGTCATGGGATCAATCGGGGAACGAACGCCTTTACTTTGATAAGTAACGCCTTCCGCAGAATCGTCGACAAACTCTTCGGCCCAAACGACCAGCCGACCGTCACCTTCGCTGGATGCTAAACAAGCGCTCATCGAGTCGATCGTAGGGATGGCAAGATGCAACCCCACGGACGCCGCTCCGGTCGGCTTGCCTCACGTCACCCCGTGATCTTCCGCTGCACTTCCCCTTCATTCACGGTCGGCCGTTCGGGGCGGCCCATGTAGCGGTAGATGAGTTGGGTGTGGTCGAGGCCGAGGAGGGCGAGGATGGTGGCGTGCAGGTCGTGGATGTGGATGCGGTCTTCGATGGCGTGGAGGCCGACTTCGTCGGTGGCGCCGATCACTTGGCCGCCTTTCACGCCGCCGCCGGCGAGCCACATCGTGAAGCCGTACGGATTGTGGTCGCGGCCATCGCCTTTTTCGGACATGGGCGTGCGGCCGAATTCGCCGCCCCAGACGACGAGCGTTTCATCAAGCAGGCCGCGGCC
>JBAXFO010000486.1:0-4383 GCA_037139885.1 Planctomycetota bacterium | reverse complement strand
GCCGCCGCGTTCAACACCAGGAACGACGCCGCCGCCCCCAGCAGCCGCGACCGCCGAAACACCATGAGCCCCGCCAACGCCAACGCGTAGCCGAGCCCTTCCAGCGCCAAGAATATCAAATAACCCGGCGTCCCAATGACAAGCGGCGCGATCAACAAACCCAACAGCGCCCACGGCGAAACGAGCCGCATCAGCTTCCGCGACACCCACGGAATCCACACAGGATTCCGCCACGGCACGAGCGACGCCGGCACGAGCGCGGCCAGTTGAAAGTTGCCCGCGAGCGTGCGCACTTTACGGCGAAACTCCGCGCTCGATTTTTCCGGCAATCGATCGAACGCGCGGGCCGTGTCGTCGTGAACCACACGATGCCCCATCATCGCGACCCGCAGAGGCCAGTAGACATCGTCGAGCAATGTTCCCGGCGGGATCGGCTCGAACAACGCGCGCCGCACGCCGCTGATCGCCCCCGTCACGCCGACTTGCGCATGCACCCGGCTCTCTTGTTTGCGCAGCCATTTCTCGAAGCGCCAATACAGCCCGACTCCCGCCAAAACCCCCGGCGAACTTTCGAGCACGAGATCGCCGCTCACCGCTCCGACCTCGGCATCCGCGAAGTTGGCGAGCATCTGCGGGATCGCATCGTCGGCCCACGTTTGTCGGGCATCGGCGAAGAGAAGAATATCCGCCGTCGAGAGGGCCGCCGCCGCCGACAACGCCACGGCTTTGCCGCGATTCTCGCGAAGTTCCACAACGCGGACCGGATGCTCCTTCTCGAACGTTCGCGCGAGTGCGGCCGTGGCGTCGGTGCAGCCATCGGTGGCGACGATGATGTCGCCGGTCTGTCCGGCGATTTGCGCCAGACGACAAAGATCCGTCAACCGCCCCTCGATCGTTCGCTCTTCATTGTGGGCCGCGAGCACGATCGTGAACGACCCCGCAAAGGGTTGCTTGCGCACCGCCCTGCCGAACAGCTTCGCCCACAGCCCGAGCAAGAACGGATAGCCGACGTACGTATACGCCAGAGCCGCAAACGAGAGCCAGAAAATCATCGTCGCCGCGAACAAGTACGATCTCTTAAGAATGACGGAAAGGACGATCCGCCGCCGCCCTTGAACCGAAAACGAACCGAAAACGCTACTGCCCCCGCGCCCAACGAATCGCACGTCCGGCCACATTTCCCACTCGCGACGCCGCCAATCGCGCCACGCCATACTGCGGCCGCCGCCAATCGCGCCACCCGCAAAACCGCCCGAGCAACGCCCGCGCCTCGCGCGTCTTTCCCCAGTACGCCAACATCGACGCCGTCTTCATCGCCCGCAACGCCAGCACGTCGCGTAACAACCCCCGCAACGGCGCCGGACACGCCGCTTCCAATTCCTCCGGTTGAATCAACATGGGCTCAACTGGCCGGGCCCCCTTGAGGTTATTGCTGAGCGCCGACGCCTCCGTGTGAAACTTCACCAGCGGTTCAAAGCGCACCGCCACCGCCTCATTGAGCATCACCTTCAGCCAGAGAAACGAATCCTCCGCATAAAGACATTTCCAGGCATCGAAAAAGCCGCCCCACCGGCGCACGACTTCCGTGCGGGCCACCGTGTTCCACGGCGAAAAATACGCGAGCAGAAACACGACAAGCTGCGGATCGACATCGGCCGTCAACCGATAGGTCGTTTCCTTGAGCCCGCGTTGCCGCCACATCGCCGTCTGCGGCGCGCCTTCGGGAAACTTCAAATAACCCGAAGCGACCGCCGCCACGCCCGAGCTCTCCAGATGCGCCAGGGATTTTGCGAGAAACGTCGGCAGCCATTCATCGTCGGCATCGAGAAAGGCGACGAACGCGCCGCGTGCTTCCGCCAGGGCCCGATTCCGTGCCGCACCGGGCCCCGCGTTGGCTTGCCGAATCATCCGGATGCGGCCATCGCCGAACGCCTCAACGATTTTCTCGCCCCCATCGGTCGAACCGTCGTCGACGACGATCGCTTCGAAATCGTCCAGCGTTTGCATGGCGATCGAGCGCAACGTGCGTTCGATGGTCGCGGCCTTGTTATACAGGGGAACAATGACGGTGATTTTCACGCCCCCACCTCGCCGCCTGCGTCCGCGATCACTTCATCGAACAAGCGGCGAAACGCCTCCGCCTGAGCCCCAAACGTGAACTCCGCCCGCACGCGTTCGCGCCCCGCGCGCCCCATCGCCCGGCGCCGTTCGTCATCATCCAGCAATGTGCCGATGCGTTCGGCGAGAGCTCGCGGATTCCGCGGCGGCACGAGAAAGCCATCCACGCCCTCGCGGATGACCTCGGGAGTTCCACCGACCGCCGTCGCCACCAACGGCACCCCCGCCGCGAACGCTTCGAGAGCCATCACCGGCAACCCCTCAGTGTAAGAAGGCAGCGCCGCCAAATCGAACCCCGGCCAAAGACTCGCGAGATCCGTGCGAAACCCGCCGAGGAGAAAATGCCCGCCCAACCCATTCGCGGCAATCGCGGCTTCGAGGCTCGCTTGCAACGGCCCATGTCCGAAGAGAATGAACCCCGCCTGCGGATGCGTTTTTCTCACGAGAGCCGCCGCCGCGACCAGTTGCTCGTAGCCTTTCTCCGGACTGAACCGCCCCGCCGCTCCGATGAGCCAACGCTTCGGTTCGGCGAAACCTTGCCGCAGTTCGTCGAGAGCGGCGATGTTGAGAGGCGTGTCAGCGATTTCGACGGCATTGCGAATGACGACGATTTTTCCCGGGGCCACGCCCGCCTGCCGCACCTTCTCCGCCTGGCCCGCCGACACGCACACGACCCGATCGAGCCGCCGCAGCGCGAAGCGATCGACGGTCTCATTGAGCCGCACCTTCCACGTCGCCCCCGTCCAGCCATGCGAAACGGCGATCACTTTGCAGCCATATTTTCGCGCCGCACGCCAGCCGAGAATGTCGGCCTTGTAACCATGGCAGCAGAGCAGATCCGCCCCCAACCCGGCCAAGGTGCGGGCGATCTCGGCGATGGTCGCCCGATAGTGTGGGGCGTCGTGTTCGAGCGTCAAGGCGTTGAGCCCCAGCCGCGTCGTCTCCGCTTGCATCGCCTGGCTGCGGCCCTTGTCTTTGAAGAGGAGAAATTGCGTGCGATATCCCTCCGGCAGATGCTGCGCCAGGCCGAGCATTTGCCGTTCGGGGCCGCCCACGAAGGGCGAGCCGGTCAGGTGCACGATCGTTCGTGGCGTCATCCCGCCCCCGCTTCGGGGCGCTGCGGTTCGCCCCGATAAAGGCGCTCGTATTGCGCGATCATGCCGCGAATCTCGAAATGCTCTTCCACGCGTTTGCGGCCCGCTCGCCCCATGAGCCGGGCATCGTCGAACGCCTTGCGGATCTGCAAAATCGCCTGGGCGAGCGCCGGCGAATCGTCGGAAGGGACAAGGATGCCCGTCTGCCCATCGAGCACGACTTCGGGATTCCCCCCGACCATCGTCGCGACCACGGGCAACCCCCGAGCCATCGCCTCCAGAAGCGTCAGCGAGATGCCTTCGCTCTTCGACGGCAACACAAAAAGCCCCGCCCGCGACAGCAGTCCCGGCACATCGCGCACCTCGCCGAGAAATTTGACGATGTCGTTCAGCTTCAATTCGTGGGCCTGCTTGACGAGATCCTCCCGGTACGGCCCGTCGCCAGCGATCTCCAACCGAAACGCCGCATCGCTCTGCCTCACGAGGGCGGCCGCGCGGAGCAGATTCGCGATGTTCTTCTCGGGACTCAAACGCGCGACGGTCAACGCCGGCCCGCCGATGAGAGGCCCTTGAAACGCGAACGTTTCAAGATCGATGCCGTTCCAGATCGTCGAGACACGCTTGGCCGGCAGCCCCGCGGCGACGTAATAGCGAGCCGAATCGCGCGACACCGTCACGAACGCATGCGCCAATCGCCCCGCCCAGCGCACCAAGAACTCTTGCTTACGCCCCACGCCCGGCAGCTTGCCATGATGCTGCGTGTGGACGACTCGGGCGCCGGCCCAGCGTCCCGCCGGAGCGCCGTAAATCAGCGGCCGATCATCATGCGTATGGACGACGTCGATCTTGTTTTCGCGAAAGACGTTCCTCAGCGTGCGGATGAGGCTGGGCCGTAACCCCGCCGACGTTTGCAGTGCGATGACCTGGCAGCCCTCCGCTTCCAGTCGCTCGGCGAGCGAGCCGCGATCCGTCAGCGAAATGAACGCCAGCTCGAATTGACTTTTGTCGGCATGGCGTGCGAATTCGACGAGCAGCCGCTCCTGCCCCCCCATGGCGAGTCCGAGCGTCACATGAGCGATTCGCAAACGAGACAAAGATCCACTCCGAGGAGCTGTAAGGGATGTCCGATCAATAACTTCCCGATTTGAAACCCGTTTTCACCCTGGAAGGG
>JBAXFO010000485.1:0-4390 GCA_037139885.1 Planctomycetota bacterium | reverse complement strand
TGGACATCCATGCGCCGTTCGAGTTGCGAGACGATATGGCTCACCGCCGACTGCGTAATCTCGTTGGCCTGTGCGGCCTGCGAAAAACTACGATGCCGGGCGACGTCGCAAAACACTTTGAGCGATCCGAGCTGCATGCAAAGAATTGTATCATGCGAGGAATTCATAGCAAGAGCAGCAGTATCGAAAAAATTGATGTTTACCCAGTTTGTCAAACCACGGACGGAATCGCGGCGGAATGGTTCGCGGCTCTCCGTAGGAGAGCGCTGACTGAACCCGCGGACCGAAATGGCGTCCCGGCAGCGCTCTCCTGCGGAGAGCCGCGAACAATTGCACGCCGAACCGCGTGCATACCGATCTTGCGTCAAATCCCCGCTCCTTGTTATCTTCGGAGACGCTACGAATGCACTCTCGGAATTATTAGGCACAAGGAGACAGGGATGTCGAAGATTGCCGCATTGAAGGGGCTGCTTGCGCTCGCGATCGTCTGCGGTTGCGTGGCTCCGGCGGTGGCACAGGTCAGTGTCGCCCAGGTTCTCACCATCAAGCCCAAAACCGACGAGATCGTCTTTACCACGCCCACTCCGGCCGAAATCGGCAAGTGCACCGTCGAGATCATCAAGACTCCCGGCGGCGGCAGCGGCTATCTCCTCTCCGATGGCGGGAAACTTCCCGTCCGCAAATTTCTCGACACCGATGGCGATGGCCGGGTCGATTCCTGGTCGTTCTTTCGCGATGGCGTCGAAGTCTACCGCGAAAACCTCGTCGGCAAAGGCTACAGCTTTCGCTGGATGGGCGCCGGCGGCATGAAATGGGGCACGGGAACCGTCAACGGAGCCGGCAAAGCGCAGGTCGAATCGTGGCGCATGATTTCCGCCGAGGAAGCCGCCGCCGAAGCGTTCGCTGCCCTGCAAACCGGCGACTTCGATCGCTTCAAAGCCCTCCTTATCACCCCCCAAGAAATGCAAGCGCTCGGCCTACCCGCTGCCGAAACGCAACGCCTCACGGCCCTGCAAGCCGGCGCTCCCGCGAAATTCCAAAAGATCCGCGGCGCCATCGCGTCGCTGCCCCAGGCCAAGTTTTCGCGTCTCGAGAACGCCCAGCCCGGAGCCTTCCCCGCCGATGTCACCGGCGGCGCTCAAGACATCATTAAAGCCAATGGCCTGATCCTGTTCGAAAATCCCAACGCGGCCAAGAAACACGATTGGTTGCAGTCGTACGACATCGTCCAAATCGGCAACGCCTGGCGCTTGACCGATGTCCCCAGCCCCGACATCGCCGGACCGGTCGATAACGACGCCCTCGTCAAACTCGCGGAAATCGATGGCCGCCAACCGCAAGGAAAGGATCCCAAGTTCGGCAATTGGACTCTCGAACGCGTTCAGCAACTGAAAACGATCGCCGAACTCCCTGCCACGAAAGATAAGGACAATTGGTATAAGCAGATTTTCGACAGCCTCGCGACCGCCGTGACGAACGATCACGCCGTGGCGAATCCGGTGCTGACTCAATGGAAAGACAGCATCGAGAAAGCGATGCCCGGGAGCAACCTGGCCGCTTACGGCGCCTATCGCGAATTGTGGGCGAACTTCCAACTGGAAATGTCGAAGACGCCCCCGGCGAAAATGCAAGGGGTTCAAGACGCCTATCATGCGAAGCTCGAGAAATTCATCGAGGCGTACCCCAAGTCGGGCGACACCCCGGACGCGATGTATCAGCTCGCCACCGGCTCCGAATTCGGCGGCAAAGACGACCTCGCGAAGAAATGGTACAAAGCGATCGCCACCGAATTCCCCGGATCGAACAACGCCGCCAAGGCGACCGGCTCGATTCGCCGCCTTGACGCCGTCGGCCAACCGATGGAAGTCGCCGGCCAAACCCTCTCGGGGACGCCCTACAAACTGACCCCCGGCAAAATCACCGTCGTCTATTACTGGGCCAGTTACTCCACTCAGGCCACGGGCGATTTCGCCACCCTCGCCAAACTGCAAAGCACGTTCGGCAAGGATCTCGACATCGTCACCGTGAACCTCGACGATAAGGCCGAAGACGCGAACAATTTCATCGCCCGCTCGCCGCTCAAGACCCTCACGCTCCATCAACCGGGCACAAACGGCGGCATGGATAGCCCCCTGGCCACCCATTACGGAATCTTCGGCTTGCCCCATCTGTTCCTCGTCGACCGCGACGGCAAAGTCGTGAGCAACAAGGCGCAGGCGAACAACCTCGAAGACGAGATCAACCGCATCACGAAGAAGTAGGATTCGATCGGAAAAAATGGACCGCGGACTTGGCGACACGCATGATCGCCGTCCGCGGCTCAGCAGAAACAATGATCGCGGGAAGACCAGAAGGTCCTCCCGCGATTTTTTTTTATTCGCTCAAAACCTCATGGCCCATACGGCTGCGGTTGCCAACCGCCAGAGCAAGCCGTCGGACAAGAAGTGGGACACTTCGGCACGCAGCAACTCGAGCTCATCGGCATCCGATTCGACCGCCTCGAGGCGCAACCTGACGTCGCCAGCACCGCGCCCATCAGCGCCATCATCAACCATCGTCGCACGACCATAAAGACCCCCGCCCACACGTCGACCAGCGATCGCCGCCTCAGCGCGCGAAACGGAAGACCACGTCCCCGTGCGCAAAGCGAACGACCAACGAAAAGGTCAATTGCGGAAAAGAAAACGGCCCAGGGAAATCGCCCGTCAAGCCTTCTGAAGGACTATGCGCCCCTCCCGAGCGAAGTCAACAACCATCCGAGCGCCAAACGCCATTTCGCGCCCCGCTTCGCCCATCCGTACCGCCAATGCCAATCGTACCGCTTCTCCGGCGCCCAACCGCCACGCCCCCGCACTCCCGCACTCCCGCACTCCCGCCTCCAACAGATCCGTCTGGCGTAACGAGCAGCAATCGCCCCCGGAACGCCGAACTTCTAATGCCGTTCAAGTGTCAATTCGTAGAATAACCCAACGAGCGGCCAACCGCTCTCAGGAGGCGTAGCTCAGCTGGTAGAGCAACGGACTTTTAATCCGTAGGTCTTGGGTTCGAATCCCAACGCCTTCATTTGGCCTGTAATGACTTATGTCAACGGCATTACGTCGTAAAACTCTGACAGGGTCACAGGAATCGGTGGGTTGTCGCCGTCTTTCGGTCATTTTTTCACGTATTTTGCCACCAGCGGTGTAAGACACCCTGGCATGGGTCGCGGTCAGCCTCAATTCCGTTTATCCGTTGGTCTATCCTGCGGTTTCGTTCCGCGACGACCTCGCGCAGTTGGGGTTTTCTTGTGCGCCAGTGGCAGTTGGTGCGAGCCGAAACAGGATAAGCCAGCGCCAGCTTCGCCGCCCAGCGAAGGCCGAAGAGCCTCTTTCCGTGCATACTTCCACACTTCTTTTCTTTCACGTCGAACCCAAGGTTTCACCTTGACGCATCGGACGATGAAACGACGCGCGAAGCGATCTTACCGGAACCGGCTGCCTGATCGGTCGATCCGAGCTTGATGAATCACCCGAGAGGTTCGTAATAACAGTACACCCCGGCAAGGACTTGTATTCGCGGAACAGCTTCGGTTCGGTGGTAGCGAATTTAGTGACGACGGATCGATTGCAAACCTGATTGGATGGCGGACGGCAAAGTCGCCAGATCGTTCGCCCACCGGTTTTGTTTAATGTGCGTTCATGCACATTTCCGCGCACGGCACTTCCCAACACAGGTTAACAGGATGCGCGGCGCTGCGCGGTGAAGGTCGTGTTGCCGGCACAACTTAAGGCATATCGGCTGAAGTTGCTGCACGGCGGCATGAAATATGCTTACAAATATACTTGGACCGACGGGACGTTGGTCGCAAGCGTCTGAAATCCACTCGAACGGCACTTTCCTCACACCGAGATATTGCTCTCAAGCACGTTGGCGCCGCCGAGCGCGGAACCCCATGACACGCTCGCAAGTCGAGCAGGAGGTCATCATGTTACGTTACGCTTTGATTTTTCTCGTGATCGCTTTGATTGCCAGCGCCTTTGGCATGTTTGGCTTGTCGGGCGTGGCCATGGAAGGCGCCAGAATTCTGTTTTTCGTTTTCCTGGTCTTTCTCGTGATTTCCCTCTTCGCTGGGCGTCGAGGCACGGGGGTCTAGTTGCCACACGACAATCAGGATCTATCAGAGGTTTTCGGGAGCGTTCGGCAGCGACGTCGAACGCTCCGCGCAGCAAATCCTCACAGACATCACACGCTTCAAAGGAGGCATTCCATGTCACCTACAACCAGCGAAACGAACCTGAGAAGTAAGGTCGAGCACGCAGGCGCCGCGTGCATGGAAACGGCCAAGGATTTGGCCTCTTCCGCAATGATTCAGGCTCAAGATGCCGCATCCTCCGTGGCCAAGACCGTGGGC
>JBAXFO010000484.1:0-4403 GCA_037139885.1 Planctomycetota bacterium | reverse complement strand
TCCCATGCGGTGAGGCGGGCGCCTTGCAGAAGCGGCCGCGTCTCATCGACCCAAACATGAATCCCCTTGCCCTGATCATGAGCGGTGAAGAGGACGGCGAGGGCCGTGCCATACTCCGCCGTGGCCAGACCGCCGGTGTTGCAATGCGTCAGAACGCCGTCGCCCGCAGCGATCAACGCGGCGCCGAGTCGCCCCATCGTGCGACACATGGCGGCGTCTTCCGCGCGGATGGCCAGGGATTCACGCCACAGCTGCGGCAGCATGTCGGCAGCCGACGCCGCGACGCGAGCCATGCGCTCGAGAGCCCAAAACAGATTCACCGCCGTCGGCCGGCTCGTGCGCAAATGGGCGACGACGTCGTCGAGTTTCCCAGCCGGGTCTTGCATGCCGATGACGACGCCCATCGCCGCCGCGATGCCGATCGCCGGGGCGCCTCGCACACGCAGCGCGCGGATCGCCTCCCACACGGTTTCGACCGTACGGCAATCGATATACGCGACTTCACCCGGCAGCCGCGTCTGATCGAGGAGACGCATGTGCCCATGATGATCGCCGATCCATTCGACGGCAAGCGGCGGTTGCGACATAAAACTCCCTCGGTTCGCGTTGAGCGCGGCCGCGGCTAATCTTTCGTTTCGCGGTGGGCGATCACCGCCTTGATTTCGTCATAGGGGATCGTCTCCCCCAGCGCCACGAAGATCGGCTTCAAGCGCTCGCCGCCGACCTTCTTGATCGCGGCCTCGATCAGCTGATAATGCAGATTCGACACCCACGCCCCGATATCCGCCGGCTTGGTGTCGCGAATGTACTCGGCCAGATAATCGACCACCGTCATCTTTGTCCGCTGAGTTTGCTCCACGACTTCGTCGATCGAACTGCCCTTGGCGAACATTTTCATGGCGAGGCGTTTTTGGGCGTCGGGCGGCTTGCTCGATGTCGGCGCCGCCTTGGGAACCGGGGCTGACGAGCGTTCGTCGTGCGACACATGATGCGACCGACAGTGATCGCGAATGATCTGCAAAAACTCCTGCCCCAGGTCGGCCATCTTCTTCTCGCCGATGCCGTAAACCAGGCGCATCGCGTCGAGCGACGAGGGCCGCACCCGCGCCAGCTCGCGCAGCGTGGCGTCGCTGAAAATCACGTAAGGAGGCACCTGCCGCTGCGTCGCGAGCGCATGGCGTCTCGACCGCAGCGCTTCGAAGAGATCCCGGTCGACCCCTTCCCACGAAGTCGCGTCCGCCTTCGATTTCCCGGGCTTTTCCTTCCCCTTTTTCTTCGCCGGCTGCAACAGGCGAACGGTCCGTTCCTTGCGGAAGATCTCGCGCGAGGCTTCGTTGAGCTTCAAGACGGGATACTCGTCCCCCGTCTGTTCGAGCGCCTTTTGGCCGATGAGCTGGTAGATCCATTCACGGATGTCGGTCTTGGCGTGCTCTTGCAAAAGTCCGTAGGTGCTGAGCTTGTCGTGTTGATACGATTTGATGCGGTCGCTCGCTTCGCCGCGGAGAACGCTGATGACATGATTGATGCCGAAACGTTCTTGCACGCGGGCCACGCACGAGAGAATCTTCTGGGCGACGACCAGCGAATCGGCGACGAGCTCGTTGTCCCCCAGGCACATGTCGCAGGCGCCGCAATTCTCCGTCTCCAACTTTTGGCCGAAATATTCGACCAGGGCTTGATGCCGGCAGTTGGCGCCGCGGGCATAGCGGTCCATGTCTTCGATGTGGCGATTGGCGCTGGCGAGGAAATCGGGCCCGGCCCCCGCTTCCTGCGCCGACTTCAGCATGATCCGTTTCCAGGAAACGACATCGCCTCCCGAATAAAGCAAGACGCATTCCGCTTCCAAACCGTCGCGCCCCGCACGCCCCGTTTCTTGTTGATAATGTTCGATCGATTTGGGCATGGCCGTGTGCAAAATCCAGCGAATGTTCGAGCGATCGATGCCCATGCCGAAAGCGACCGTGGCCACGATCAAATCGCAACGCTCCTCGGTGAATTCGTCCTGCGTGCGGCGTCGCTCATCGCGATCGAGCCCGGCATGATACGCCAGCGACTTGATCCCTTTGCCCTGCAGAAATTCGTTGATGTCCTCGACGTCGGTCCGCCGCAGACAGTAGATGATGCCCGCCTCGCCCGTATGGCGTTCGACGACTTCCATGATCTGTTTCTTCAGTTCATTGCGAGCCAGCACGCGAAAGCTGAGATTCGGGCGATCGAAATTGCCGACCAGCACAACGGGGTTATGCAGATTCGCCTGGGTGCAAATATCTTTACGGACGACTTCGGTCGCCGTGGCCGTGTAGGCGTGGATGGCGGCGCCGGGAAAGAGTTGTTTGAGATTGCCGAGCTGGCGATATTCGGGGCGGAAATCGTGGCCCCAGTGGCTGATGCAGTGGGCTTCGTCGATCGCGAACGTCTTCACCTGCACCCGTTGCAAGAGGCGGATGAAATCGCTCATGACGAGCCGTTCGGGCGAGACGAAGAGGAGCTTGAGGGCGCCGTTGAGAAGATCGTTTTCGCAGGCGGATTTTTGGGAGGACGACATGCTGCTGTCGATCTGCATGGCCGCGATGCCGCACTCGCGCAGGCCGTCGACCTGATCTTTCATCAGCGCAATGAGGGGCGAGACGACGACCGTGGCTCCGGGACGCAGCATCGCAGGGGCTTGATAGCAAAGCGACTTGCCGCCCCCCGTCGGCATGACGACGAGCGAATCGCGTCCCTCGATCTCGGCCGCCATGGCTTCCGCCTGCAACGGCCGAAATTCACGGAAGCCCCAATACTTCTCGTTCGCCTGACGCAATGCGATCTGATTCGCTCCCGGCATGACGAACTCGCTCCCGTGGGTCTCCGTTTCCTTAAATATATGGACCGCCTCCGCAGCGACGCGGCCGAGAGAAATTCCCGAAGGATCTTGAAAGGAGCCTGCCCCATGTTCGAACCGAGCATCGATGTTCCGCAACTTGTGGCTCGCGGCGTCCTCGTGTATTTCTTCCTCCTGCTCATTTTGCGGCTCACGGGCAAACGCCAAATCGGACAGTTGGCCCCGTTCGACCTGGTGCTCTTGCTCATCCTGTCGAACGCCGTGCAAAACGCCATGAACGGCGGCGACAATTCCGTTTCGGCCGGCGTGATCTCCGCGACCACGCTCATCGTCTGCAACGGCGTCGTCAGCCGGCTCACGGCCCGATTCAAATGGATGGAACGCGTCATCGAAGGCCGGCCCGTCGTGCTCGTGCACAACGGCGCGATCATAGCCGACGCGATGGATCGGGAAAAAGTGACGCACCACGAACTGATGGCCGCCCTCCGCGGCGTCGGCTGCGCCCACCTCGCCGAAGTCCACTTCGCGGTGCTCGAAAACAGCGGGCATATCAGCGTCGTGTTGCAGAAGGAGCATCATCACGCGGCGCCCGATAGCATGCCGGGGCTGTCGCGATGACTAATCGGGCAGCGAACGGCTTCGCGATGGGCTCCGGCAACGAACCGCTCACGCCTCGACGACCGAATCGAACACGCGCACTTTCTTCCACGATGCCTTGTTCTCGTTGATGAAATCGAGATGTCGCGGAGCGTCCTGGTAGACATCGTGATCGGCTTTCGACTTGAACACCAGATGCAGCGCGACATCGTAATCGAGATCGTTCACCGGTCGATTGAGTTCCTCGCACACGACGCCGGTCGCGAAAAAGGCGACGCCCGGATGATCCGTCAGATACTTCTTGCACGCGGCCACCAGCTTGGCGCGGGCGGCGGGCGAAGTCTCGTGGAGGCTGAAGTAAACGTTGTGAACGAGCATTGCGGACATGAAGTTCTCCGTGCGGGGTGGGGTTTCGCGAGCGTTGATCACCTTACGAATTCCGGCGCCTGGCTCAAGGGAGGCGGCGCTCATAAAATGACGGCAACGGAGGTCCGCTTATGTCGTTCGACGCCGTCTTCTTCGATTTCGATGGCACCCTGGCCGATAGCTATGATGCGATCGCGGCCAGCGTCAATCATCTGCGTTCGCTGCGCGGGCATCTTCCTTTGACGACCGAGGAAGTGAAATGGCACGTGGGGCGCGGGCCCGAGCATTTGCTGACCCAGACCGTTCCCGAGACCGATCTCGCGATCGATCTGCCGAGGTATCGGTCGCATCATCCGACGGTCATGGTCGAACGAACGCGACTCCTGCCGGGGGCCGCCCGCGTGTTGCAAACTCTGCATCGAGCGGGCAAGAAGATCGCGCTGTGCAGCAACAAGCCGCGAATTTTTTCGAGCGAGCTTCTCAAGCAACTGCAAATCGCCGAGCTGTTTCACGCGATCGTCGGCCCCGAAGATGTGCCGCGACCCAAGCCCGCTCCGGACATGATCCTGGCGACGCTCGAACGTTTAAACATGTCTCGAGAACGGTTTCTTTATGT
>JBAXFO010000483.1:0-4423 GCA_037139885.1 Planctomycetota bacterium | reverse complement strand
CGGGAATCGTGAATTCCAGATGCGTCAATTCCGACTTCGAATCGAGCTTGATGCACTCCGCCCGGCGATTGCCGACGAGCTCCATCACCGAGCCGACATGGCTGTTCGGCACTTCGATGACGAGGTATTCGATCGGCTCGTGCGTCTGGCCGTTGACTTCTTTGTTGATCACGCGCGGCTTGCCGACGGAAAGCTCGAATCCTTCCCGCCGCATGTTTTCGATCAAGATCGACAGATGCAAAAGCCCGCGCCCGGCGACTTCGAACTCGTCGCGTTTGTCTTCCCGCGGCACGACGCGCAAGGCGACGTTGGATTCCAACTCCTTCATCAACCGGTCGCGAAGCTGCCGGCTGGTGACATACGTGCCTTCCTGACCGCAGAACGGCGAATCGTTGATGCGGAAAACCATGTTGAGGGTCGGCTCATCGACCTTGATCGGCGGCAGGGCGACGGGGTTCTCGATGGCTGCAATGGTGTCGCCGATATCGACATCTTCGATGCCGACGATGGCGCAGATATCGCCCGCGCCGACTTCATCGGCCTCAGTGCGGCCCAGACGATCGAACGTGTAAATCTGCTTCACCGAGTTATCGATGCGCCGGCCATCGGGCTTGAGCAGGGCGATGCGTTGCCCCTTCCTCATTTTGCCGGCATAGACGCGGCCCACCGCGATGCGGCCCACGTAATCGCTCCAGTCGAGAGTATTGACGAGCATTTGCAGCGGAGCGTCCAGATCGACATCCGGCGGCGGCACATGTTCCAAGATCGCGGCGAACAGCGGCTTGAAATCGACCGCCTTCTCGTCGAGGCTCGCGGTGGCGACGCCCTGGCGACCGGCCGCGTAGATCGTCGGAAAATCGAGTTGCTCTTCGGTGGCGTCGACTTCGACGAACAGATCGAACACTTGATTGAGCACCGTGACGGGCTGGGCGTCGCTGCGATCGATCTTGTTGATGACGACGATGGGCCGCAACCCCGATTCGAACGCCTTGCGGAGCACGAAGCGAGTCTGGGGCAAGGGGCCTTCGGCGGCATCGACGAGCAGCAGGCAGCCGTCGGCCATCTTGAGCACGCGTTCGACTTCGCCGCCGAAGTCGGCGTGGCCCGGGGTATCGATGATGTTGACTTTGGTGCCGCTGAGGTTGAGGGCGATATTCTTCGAGAGAATGGTGATGCCGCGCTCGCGCTCGAGGTCGTTGGAGTCGAGGATGAGTCCGTGTTGGCCGCCCTGGAGCTTGTCGAGTTCTTCGTGGCGGAACAGTCCGGATTGGCGCATCATCTGATCGACGAGGGTGGTTTTGCCATGATCGACGTGAGCGATGATGGCCACATTACGAAGGTCGGTCCGCTTCATTCTGATCCTCAAAATAGGGCGAGACGCACGAGGAAGGCAGGAAGGCGGTCGAGTTCAGGATGGAACCGGGAGCGTGCCCAATCATCCTTCGTCCGTCCGCCTTCAACGTTCCAAGAACGTCGCAAACCAATCGGTCTGAAGTTCATTATAGAAATCGCCAGCCGGTCGGGGACGGCGCCCACGGCTATTCACGAGCAATTCGCCTTCGTAAGATAGGTTTCGCCAGCGCAATCCCCCAGCGATCCCGAAAGGAACCTTCACTCATGGACCTCTATCTCATCCGTCATGCCGACGCCTTGGCGTTGGGGGAGAACGGCATCGAAACCGACGAAGAACGTCCCCTGAGCGAAAAAGGCGAAAAACAATCGGCCGCCATGGGCGAGTTCTTCAAAGCCCGCGGCATCGCCTTCGATCGCGTGATCAGCAGCCCGCTCGTGCGCGCCCGGCAAACAACCGAGATCATGCTCAAAACCGCCGGCCTGAGCGAGGAATATTCCCTCGCCGACGACCTGACTCCCGGCGCCCGCCCCAAAAAGACGGCACGCCATCTCATGAAAGTTTCCGGCGACCGTGTCGCGCTTGTCGGCCATTTACCCCATATGGCGGAGTTTCTTGCGTGGATGATCGGCGACAAACAGGCGCAGATCGATTTCAAAAAAGCGGGCGTAGCGCGGATTTCGACGGGCGATTCGGCGATCAGAGGGAATGGCGTGTTGCACTGGCTCATCACTCCCGAATGGTTCTAGTCCGCCGTGTCGCCGTCGCTTCAACGTGGAGCTTTTGTGAGCCAACGGATCCTCGCGATCGACCCCGGAAAAGTCCGCATCGGCCTGGCCATCTGCGATGCCGATCGCAAGATCGCGTCTCCGTTCGCCACATACACGCGCCGCGATCTCGTTCAAGATGCGAAATACTTCAAGAGCGTTGTAACTGAAGAAAAGGTCGGGTCGCTGCTGCTCGGCTTGCCCGTCCACATGAGCGGCGACGAAGGGCCGCAAGCGAAAATCGTGCGCGCGTTCGGCGCGCGTTTGATCGAGTGGACGGGGTTGGCGGTGCGTTACTGGGATGAACGCTACACGAGCCGATTCGCCGATGCGATTCTTTGGGACGCAGGCTTGACCCACAAGCAACGTAAAGAACGCCGCGACCAATTGGCCGCGCAGATCTTGTTGACGAGCTATCTCGAAGCGGGCTGCCCGGACGACTCGTCCCCCGCGCCGATCGGTTGATTCGCTGTCGTTCGCACCGGAGATTTCATGTACGAACCTTCCTTGGCGTTTTTGAAGACGATGCTCACGACGCCCAGCCCGTCGGGGTATGAGAAAGCGATTCAAGATGTCGTTCGGGCGTGGGCCGCGCCTTTGGCGCACGAGGTCCGCACCGATCGGCATGGCAATGTCATCGCGGTCTTGAATCCGCAGGGAAGTCCGCGCATCATGCTCGCCGGCCACTGCGATCAGCTTGGCCTCATGGTCGAGTACATCGACGATTGCGGCTTCCTTTATGTCCAACCCATCGGCGGCTGGGACATGCAGATTCTCCTCGGCCAGAATCTTGTCGTCTGGACCAAGAACGGTTCCGTGCCGGCTGTCGTGTCGCGCAAGGCGCCGCACCTGCTCACTGCGGACGAACGGAAAAAGGTGCCCGAATTCACCGATGTCTGGGTCGACATCGGCGCGAAAGACCGCAAAGACGCGGAAGATCTCGTCGCACTGGGCGATGTGCTGACGGTCGATCTGGGCTACCGCGAATTGCGGAACGGCCTGTTCACGTCTCCCGGCCTCGACGACAAAGTCGGCGTCTGGACGGTCATGGAAACGCTACGCCTTTTGCAAGGCAAGCCGCTGCAAGCCGCCGTCTTTTGCGTCTCCACCGTGCAGGAAGAAATCGGCCTCCGCGGCGCGACGACGAGCGCGTATGGCATTCATCCCGAGGTCGGCATCGCGGTCGATGTTTGTCATGCGACCGATACGCCGGGCAACGATAAAAAGCTCGTCGGCGATACGCGGCTCGGCTCCGGCCCGGTCATCTTTCGCGGACCGAACATCAACCCGCACGTTCACGATCGCCTCGTGACGAGCGCCAAGACTCACGAGATCCCGGTGCAAGTTCGCGGCGTTCCCAAAGCGACGGGAACCGATGCGAACGCGATTCAACTGGCGCGCGACGGCGTCGCTGCCGGCCTTGTCGGCATTCCGAATCGCTACATGCACAGCCCCGTGGAAGTCGTCAGTCTCGACGACCTCGACCGTGCCGCACGCCTGCTCGCGGATTTTTGCACGAGCGTGACCTCGAACGCGAACTGGATTCCCTGACGCAGCGCGTCGATACGAAAGCTTCCGCAACGCTTTTGAGGATTCAGCTTCATGATTATTTTCGACGCTCACCTGGACCTCGCCTGGAACGCCCTCGACTGGAACCGCGACTTGCGGACGTCATGTGCGACGATTCGCCAGGTCGAAATCGACGCCGGCATGCAGGATAAGGGCCGGCAGTGCAACACGGTCGCCCTGCCCGATCTGCGTCGCGGCAAGGTGGGGATCGTCATCGCCACCTTGTTGCCGCGGCTGTTGCGCATCGGCGCCATGCCGGCCATTCAGCGTTATTCGTCGATGGCGGCCGCTTATGGCGCCGCGTATGGCCAGCTCTATTATTACCGCGGCCTCGAACAAGAAGGCCACATGCGGCGGATCGACAATGCCGGGCAGCTCAACGCACACCTCAAAGCCTGGCAAGCCGACGAAGATTCGAAGACATTGCCGATCGGCTACATTCTCAGCATGGAGGGAGCGGATCCCGTGCTGCGTCCCGATCAGGTGCAAGAATGGTTCGACGCGGGCCTCCGCATCATCGGCCCGGCCCATTACGGCGTAAGCCCTTATGCTCACGGCACCGGCACCGAAGGCGGCCTCTTCAGCCAGGGCCCTGCCCTCCTGAAAGAAATGCAGCGCGTCGGCATGATTCTCGACATCACGCATCTCTCCGATCAATGTTTCGATGAAGCGCTGGACATTTACGGCGGCCCCGTCTTGGCTAGCCATCACAACAATCGCACGCTCGTCCCCAACC